>JAYTGY010000289.1:0-26635 GCA_043733065.1 Ferruginibacter sp. | reverse complement strand
TCCAATTTGTTTCTATAATAACGCTCTTCATCTGCACCAATAATTGGCAACATAATTGCATCGGTAATTTTTCCTATGCGCAATAAATTTTGCTCTGCTTCTTGCTGTTTGTATTGCAATTGTTTTGCATAAGGCAGCATTTGCCATTTGCAACCACCACATACGCCAAAATGCTGGCAAAAAGGTTGTACCCTATCAGCCGATGGAGATACTAATTTTAAAACTCGAGCTTCTGCCCAATCTTTTTTATTTTTTACAAGCAATAAATCCACCACATCGCCAGGTACGGCACCTTCTGTAAAAATTACTTTTCCTTCGTGGCGGGCTATGGCTTTTCCTTGGGCAGCATAATCGGTTACGGCTATGTTTTCTATCGTTATTCTTTTGTCCTTTTTTCTCACAGCGCAAAAATAGCATTTCTTATATGCTATGAATGAATATTTTTTTCATTTAATTGCCACCAATTACACGAATAACCACCAATAAAAACATATTAGTGAAAATTAGTGCCATTAGTGGCAAAAAAGGTTTTAGCAAATGTTTCTCAGTAGCTGAGGGTTGTTAAAAAAATTTAAAACAAACAATTATATGGCAAAAACGCTTCTTTTTAACGGCTATTTTAAATACATTTGTCAACTTTAATAATATGATAAGAATGAAAAAATATTTACTAGCTTTTATTTTGATGGTATGTGTGTATGCCGCTAAAGCACAAGGGTATAACATTAGCTTACAAAGCAATTACAAATCGGGCATTGCTTACCTTACTTATTATATGGGCAAAGATTTTATTTTGCAAGATTCTTCTGCAGTTAGCAACACTGGTCGTTCACTTTTTAAATCTACTAAAAAATTGGTGCCAGGTATTTATTCTATTATTTTTCCTGGAAAAAGGCTTACCACAGATTTTTTAATAGAGAAAGAACAAAATATTTCTATTGTAGCCGATACAAATAAGTTGGAGCTAACAAAAATAACTGGCTCGCCTGCTAATGTAGATTTTAAGAATTACCAAACATTTGTAAATGCAAAGGGTAAATTTTTGCAGCAAGAGAAAGAAGCATATAATCAATCTAAAACAAAAGCAGATTCTGCAAAGCACGAAACGGCATACAAAAAATTGAGTAAAGAATTAAACGACTATAGAGAAAATGTAGTGAAGTTAAAACCAAATTCTATGCTCGCTGTTTTGCTTAATGCATTGCGTGAGCCTGCATATCCAACCAAAGTAGCTGTTACCAGAAAAGATTCTATTGACAATTATAATTTTTACAAAGCGCATTATTGGGATGGAATAAGTTTTATGGATGATAGAATTGTACGCACACCATTTTTTTTACCAAAATTAGAAACATATTACAGGCAAATAATGCCACAAGCATCGGATAGTTTAATAAAAGATTTAGACTATAAATTATTACTTGCACGTACAAGCCCCGAAATGTATAAGTTTTTACTAAACTGGTTTACCGACGAATATATAAACCCAAAATACATGGGGCAAGATGCGGTGTTTGTGCATTTGTATAATAAATATCATAGCAAAGGTGTAAGCAATTGGCTCAATAAAACACAAGACAGTGTAATTACAAGAAGAGCTTTTATGCTTATGAGTAATTTGATTGGCGAAATGGCTGCAAACCTCGAATTTGCTGATACTACAGGCAAAACAAAAGCATTATACGAAGTAGATGCGCCTTATACTGTAGTAATATTTTGGGATCCAAATTGTGGGCATTGCAAAGATGAAATACCAAGGTTAGATTCTATGTACAGAGCATCTTGGCAAAAGAAAAATGTAAAAATATATGCCGTACTTTCCGAAACAGAAAAAGTAAAAGAACAATGGTTAACATTTATTAGAGATAAGAAAATTGGCGATTGGGTAAATGTGTATCAAACCAAAGCGGCTTTGGATGAAGAAACAAAAAACCAACGACCTACATTTAGGCAATTGTACAATGTAGAAGTTACACCTACAATGTATCTTTTAGATAAAGAAAAACGAATCATCGCAAAAAAACTTACTTTAGAGCAAATGAATGATTTGATAGATGTGGATATGAAAAAGGAGAAAAAATAAATTTGTGATCATAAAACCAACTTGCCAAATGAAAAGATTATTTATTTTTTGCGCAGCAGCGCTTTGTACAAATGCCCTAATGGCACAAACATTGTTTTCGTATGGCAAAAACGAAACTAGCAAAACAGATTTTTTGCGTGCATATAATAAAAATAAACCTAGCACTACCGATAAAGAAAAAGCAATGCGGGAGTATTTAGATTTATATACCAATTTTAAACTTAAGGTAAAAGCAGCACAAGAACTAAGGCTAGATACGATTTCGCAAATAAAATACGATGTGCAAAATTTTAGAGAGCAAGTATTGGAAAATTATTTGAGCGATGAGAAAGGTATGCAGTTGTTGATAAATGAAGCGACGAATAGGGCATCAAAAGATGTACATATTTTGTATTTTTCTGTGCCAGTATCTAACGATGCTAAACCTGCTGATACGTTAAAAGCTTATAACGCTGCAAAAGAATTGTACAACAATTTAAAAAAAGCAAACAGCAATTTGTACAATGAAATAGTAACTGATATTTCTACAAAATTTGCCCCTGCTAAATATGCCGATGTGGGTTTTGTAACTGCTTTTTCTGTGCCTTACGAATTTGAAAATATTATTTACAATGCAAAAATAGGCGATGTGAGTGAGCCTTACAGAACAAACAAAGGTTGGGTTATATTTAAAGTAATAGAAGATAGACCAGCAATTGGCAAATGGAAAGTAGCACAAATATTATTTGCTTATCCGCCCAATGCAGATGATAATATAAAGCTTACCATAAAAGCAAAAGCAGATTCGGTTTATGCATTATTAAAAGACGGACTTGGTTTTGCAGAAGCAGCAAAAAAATTTAGCGATGATAGAATGACTTATTTATCTGGGGGAGAAATACAAGGATTTGGTACAGGAAAATTTAATAATATATTTGAAGAGAATGTTATTGCATTAAAAAAAGACAATGATTTTGGTAAACCTTTTGAAACATCTTTTGGGTACCATATCGTAAAAAGACTTACACATACGCCCGTGCCTACAGATAAGGCGGATGGCTCTTACCAATTTGAAACAAAACAAAAAGTAACGCAAGATAGCCGTATAAATAGTGAGCGTGAAAAATTTGCAAAAGATGTAATGCAAAAAACAGGATTTAAAAAATCGCCAGCTATAAATGATAAAATGCTTTTTAATGATATAGATTCATTGTTGGCTAACCCCACTGTAGAAAAAGTTAATAAACTCCCATTAAGTAAAAAAATAATTGCAAGTTTTAAAGATGGAACTCAAGTAAAAGGAGCAGACTGGTTAAATTATATACTAGAAAATATACCAAATGGAGAGCAACCAAAGCAACCGAATAATGTTATGTGGGACCGCTTTGCAAAACAAACGGTAATAAATTATTATAAAAAGCATTTAGAAGAATACAATGCCGATTTTAAATACCAGATGCAAGAATTTAAAGAAGGCAATATGCTTTTTGAAATAATGGAGCGTAATGTGTGGAGTAAGGCTGGCTCAGATTCTATAAGCTTAAAAAAATATTACGATGCACATAAAGAAAATTATAAATGGGCGGCTAGTGCCGATGTTTTAATTTTTAATTGTGCTACAAAGAAGTTGGCTAATGATGCATTAGCATCTAGCAAAGCGGGTAAAACTTGGGCGACCATTGCCGAAGCAAGCAATAGCCAAATACAAGCAGATAGTGGCAGATACGAAGTAGCACAAATACCAAGTGTAACTTCAAGCACAAAAGTATTTGCAAATACTTTTTCGGAAATTACAAAAAATGCAGATGGTAGTGCAAGTTTTGTAAAGTATTTAAAATTGTACGATGCCAATATGCAACGCTCTTTTGCAGAAGCAAGAGGATTGGTAATAAATGATTATCAAAATGTGTTAGAGCAACAATGGGTAGCGGAACTAAGAAAAAAATATCCTGTAAAAGTGAATGAGGTTGTGTTTAAGGAAATAGCAAAATAATATTTTTTCTGCAACTTAAAAAACAGATGCCAACTTTTAAAAAGTTGGCATCTGTTTTTTAAGTTGGCATCTGTTTTTTAAGTTGGCATCCTTTTTTTAATAAACTTTTTATACTAGCTGCTTCACCACATCTGCAATAAGCAATGGCCTGCCCAAAGTATAAAAATGCAATGCAGGCACACCAGCTTTTTTTAATTCTCTAGATTGTTGTAATAACCACGCTGCGCCCACTTTCTCTACATCTGCATCTTCTTTACAATTTATTATTTCTTTAGAAAGATCTGTAGGTAATTCTATCGAAAATATTTTTGGCAACATGGTCAATTGCTTTTTATTATAAATGGGTTTTAACCCTGGTATGATAGGAATATTTATACCAATAGCTCTACAAGCATCTACAAAAGCAAAATATTTTTGGTTGTCAAAAAACATTTGGGTGATGATGTAATCTGCACCTGCATCTACTTTTGCTTTTAAAAATTGCAAATCGGTATCCATGTTTGGCGATTCGAAATGTTTTTCAGGATAGCCCGCCACACCAATACAAAATTTTGTTTTGGCCGTATTTTTTAAATCTTCTTCTTGATAAATACCAGAGTTTAAATTTTGAACTTGCTTCAATAAATCGATGGCATAATTATGCCCACCTGGTTCTGGCTCAAAGCCAGCTTCGTTTTTAGCAGCATCGCCACGTAGCACAAGCACATTATCTATGCCCAAATAATTTAAATTTATTAAAGCATCTTCTGTTTCATTTACACTAAAGCCGCCACAAATAAGGTGAGGCACGGTATCTACATTGTATTTGTTCATTATAGCTGCGCAAATAGATTCCGTACCTGGGCGCTTACGTACAACCACTTTTGCAAAATTACCATCGGCGGTTTTTTTAAACACATGCTCACTTCGATGATAGGTAACATTTATAAATGATGGCTTTAGCTCCATCAATGGATCTAAATGAGTGTATAAAGATTGTATGCCTTTACCTTTTAATGGGGGTAAAATTTCAAAAGAAATTACGGTGTCTTTGGCTTGGTTTAAATGGTCTATAACTTTCATGTGTGCGCTTATACGTTTTGGTATTTTTTAAAACGATGTGCAAATTTACATAAGCTACGATAAAATGTCAAAAGATAGATTGAATTCAATGTATTTTAGGATTCACAAGAGGTGTCAGCTTTCATTAGAGACCGTCTCGTTATAAAGTAAGCTTGTAAAGGTGACACCTCTCATTTAGAAAGTTGAGATTTAAAATAAAATCATTGATGTTAAAAATTATACATCTGTACATGCCAATAACATCTTTTGTACATTTGTAAAAATAATACAGCCTGTGAGTTTAGTAATACAAACAAAAAACCTTGTAAAAATATACGGAAGCCGAACGGTAGTAAACGATGTGTCTTTTAATGTAAAGCAAGGAGAAATTGTGGGTTTGCTTGGTCCGAATGGTGCTGGTAAAACCACATCGTTTTATCAAGTGGTAGGGTTGGTAAAGCCAGATAAAGGAGATGTTTTTTTAAGCGATGTCAACATTACGAAACTTCCCATGTACAAGCGTGCACAAATGGGCATTGGATATTTGCCGCAAGAAGCTAGTGTGTTTCGTAAGCTTAGTGTAGAAGATAATATTTCTGCTGTACTAGAAATGACGAAACTTAAAAAAACACAACAAAAAGAAAAATTAGAATCGTTGCTGGATGAATTTCGTTTGCAACACGTACGCAAAAATAACGGAGACACACTAAGTGGCGGCGAAAGACGAAGGACAGAAATAGCACGTGCTTTAGCGGTTGACCCAAAATTTATTTTACTCGATGAACCTTTTGCAGGTGTGGACCCAATAGCCGTGGAAGATATACAAGAAATTATTGCAAAATTAAAATACAAAAATATCGGTATCCTCATTACTGATCATAATGTAAACGAAACACTCTCCATTTGCGACCGTGCATACTTATTGATAGACGGCAGTATTTTTAAACACGGCACTGCCGAAGAATTGGCTGGCGATGAACATGTGCGTAGGCTGTACCTAGGTAAGAATTTTGAATTGAAAAGGAAGGATTATTTGCATGAACAGGCTGCTGGGTAAATTATTTAAAAGCAATAGCTAAAAACACATAACTCAAATAAACCCACAAAAACGAAAACACAATATGTATTATCGTTTCAAAGATTTTCCCTTTCCAAAGTTTTGATGAATAAACAAAAAATTGGATGAATAATCTTATAGCCCAAAATATTCCAAAACCCAAACAAATTTTCTTTCCCAAATCTGTTTCTATTAATTGCACAGAAGATGTTAAACATAAAACCCCCATCAATAAAACGGTAAGTGCAATAAAAAAAGTATGCACATACATCATTTGCCTGTTTATCAAACTGATTGAAGCAAATTCTGTTTTCCAATTAAATTGCTTTGGAAATGTAATGTGAAATATACCGATGCAAATTAAAAGTATCCCGATTATTTTAAGCTGTAGTTCCATTTTTGGTAAGAGTAAATGTTGATATGAATGATGTAATTTTTTGTTCTTTTTTTAAATTAAGATTTGCTAAAAGAAAAATTTTAAGCCATCTTTGGTTTGAATAAAAATGCAAAAACCCAATATTGTAAGCCAAAAAATTAGAAACATCTCTTAAATGTTCCGTTATAATTATTTGCCCTGTTGGTTTTAATATTCTTTTTAATTCTTTAAAAAAAATAATTCGCTCTTTTTCGTTTCTTATTTCGTGTGCTGCAAAAATAACGAATATTTTATCTGTCGAATTATCTTCAAATGGCAATCGATTTGTTGTAACGGATATTGTATTTGGATATGGAGGGTAAGCTGCCCTTGCTCGCTTTATAGAAACTTCGGTATGTTTTGTCGGATCGTAAAAATCTAATACAGCAAGTTGAGCAAGCGGAAATTTTTCTTTTAATAAAATACTTGTTTCGTCAAAACCAGCATTAATATTAATGATGTGCAGTTTTTCGTTGTTATCCTCAATCCAGTTTAGAGAATACAAATTTGATACATCATATACATAATAAGAAACGCAAAGTGAAACAAAAATGGATAATAATATTAAGATGGATATTAAATAAAAAAAAGGCTTGTAAATTTCATCGAAGTAATGAGTAAACATTAAAATGAATAAGATAGCGGTTAATGACAAAACATAAAAATGCCAATTGAAACGAATAATATTTACAACACCTTGAAACGGCTTTCTCATTTTTCCCATACTTCTATTTTGCCTTTTTTCCAATAGTATGGAATGTTTTTAATAATAAAAGCATTTGCTAAAATGGCTTTGGTAAGGTTTAATGAATTAATGAATGAAATATTGTACTCTAACACACTTACTGGTTTTGGTGTCCAATTTTCTCTAACGCCTTCAATGATGAGCACTTCTTTTGTTTCTGCATTGTAGGTAAAGGTAAATGGCAAAGGGCCCGCAAATCTTCTGGCTTCTTTCCAATTTGCAAATGGACTATTTTTTGGCAATGCAATATCTCCTTCCTTATTTTCTATCTCTATCTTAAAATTAGATTTGTTTGATTTTATTAAAGTAGTATTTGCTTTTTTAATTTCTGTAATATCGGTAGTTGTATAATTGTAATGGGTAAAAATATTTCCTAAAAACTCCACCTTCTTTTTATCTGTTTCTGATTTTATGATATACAAACCTCTCAATCTTTTTCCTGCGGCATTTGTATAGCGCACAAATATGCGATAGCCAATTAAAAAGAAATCGTTGCCCATAAATGTTGGAAATCCTTTTGGTCTTAAACCTGTTGTTTGCACCATAGCCACTGCTACAAATGCCCATGTATCATTAAATGTATCTAACTCCAAACATTCAGGAATAAGCTTTTGCAATTCTTCCTTCGGCACAGCAAAAGTGAGCACCAGAGAGCTTTCAAAAAAAGCCTCAACAGCAAATGGATGATTTTTTAAAAATGAAAACATGGTTACGATTGTTGAAACAATTTTTTACCTAAATAAAATTCATTGTAATAAATTAGGCATATAAATAAAAAAGCAAATAACGAATTTGCCTTGCCCCACAACAATAAATCTGGTGCAAGAAAAAATTCCATTGCATTCATTGTTACAATGATGATGATTTGTAAAATGGCATTTAGTTTTGTTTTAAATCTACTCAATATCCATATGGCCATTATGATTTCGGAAATGCCAATAGCGATTGTAATAATTCTCGAATGATAATGATTTAATGATAAAATCTTTGCAACAATTTCTTGATGGCGAGGAACAAGTTTTAAAACTTTGCAAAAAAGACCGTTTGCTAGCCAAACTATACTAATAAAATATAAAAAAACTTTATTTTGTATTGGCATATTGTTTTCTACGATAGTTTCTGGTAAGGTTTACAATATCTTCATCGGATTTCTTTACAGCTTTTTTATTTTTCTTTAAAGCCAATTCAAATTGATTCATTTCATGTAGCGCATCGGTACTAAATAATTGCAAATGCAACAACTGCTTTTCTTCAGCAGAAAGTTTTTTTACGGCAGATAAAACCGATTTAAAAGAAGAAGTTTTTGATATTTTATTTAATGTAGCTGGCATAACAATTTAATTGCATTGTAAATATACATTTTAATAATGAAATTATTAGTGGGGTGAAATTTTTCAAACTACCTACCTCATCATCCCTTTCGGCACAGCCTTCTCCAATAAATATTTATAAATAAACTGTGTTTTTAAATTTTCGAAATGTGCACGTTTATTACCACCCCAGCCATGGCGGCCACCACTGTATGTCATCATTTCAAAATCTTTTTTAAGCTCTTGCAATTTGCTGGCAAACTGTGTACTGTTTTGCAAATGCACATTATCATCTATAATACCATGTACAATTTGCAACATGCCTTTGTATCTATCAGCATAATTTAAAACGGAGCTGGTTTTGTAACCATCCGCATTATCCGCAGGTGTGCCCATGTAGCGCTCTGTGTAATGTGTATCGTACAATGTCCAATCTGTAACGCTGCCGCCAGCCATGCCATGCGTAAATACATCTGCACCATACGTAAGCGCATAACATGTCATGTAACCACCATAACTAAACCCAGTAATGCAAATCTTTTTTGCATCTGCACCGCCATTATCAATAAGCCATTTGGCCATGGTGCTGTAATCTTTCATTTCCCAATAACCAAGATTGTGGTACATATAATTTACACCCTCTTTCCCAAAATGCCCACTAGCTCTATGATCCATGGCTACTTGTATCAACCCTTCTTTTGCATAAAACTGTTGTGTGCCGCTAAGTGTCCAAGTGTCCATCACTGTACCGGCATTTGGCCCACCATAAATAGAAATCAACACTGGGTATTTTTTTGTTTTATCGTAGTTCATTGGCCATGTAACTTTCATGGGTAATTCGTACAAACCATCATCGCTTTTTACACGTACAATTTCTGTTTTTGCAAATGCATAATCATTCATTTCTGCACCCTTACTATCGGCTATATCTTTTATTATTTTTCCGCTATTATTTACCAAACTCATTTTAGTTGGCGTACTTGTATTGTTGTAGTTGGTTACAAAAAAACTTCCATCGGGGCTCATATTTATTTGCCCATGATTATAATCGCCAAAGGTTAGGCGTTGCATTTTTTTACCAGCAAAATCAACTTTGTACAAATCTTTGCGTGCCGTATTTTCTTTGCTGCGTGCAGTAAAATAAATAATCTTCTTTGCTTCATCTATATAATTTATTTCTGTTACGGTAAATTTTCCTGGGGTAATGGCATTTACAAATTTGCCGCTCATCTCGTACATGTACAAATTGTTCCAACCAGTTTTATCGCTTTCTAAAATAAAATTTTTATTGTTGGTAAGCAAATGCAAACGTTCATATCCATCTTCTAGTTGTATCCAAGTTTTTTGTGTTTCATCATACACTTCTTTCTTGCTACCGCTTGTAGGATCTATGGCAAATATTTTTAAATTGTTTTGTTTTCTATTCATCCACTGCACCCAAAGGTTAGTGCCATCGTTTGTCCAGTAGGGCATTCCAAAATATTGGTCATCTTTTTCATTAAAGTTGCTCCATACAATTGCTCCACCATTTGGTTGTACAATACCCACTTTTACTTCGGGGTTTTTATCGCCTACCTTTGGGTAACGTTCTGTTTCCAAATAACCATGCACACCAAGCGCATCTGTAATCGTATATACTGGCACTGGCGAATCATCTGTTCTAAAAAAAGCTATTTTATTACTATTGGGGCTCCACCAAAAAGAACGGTATTTTGATGGGCGACCCAAAATTTCTTCTGTATAAACCCAACTTGCATATCCATTTAATATTACATCGCTACCATCGGTAGTAAGGCGATTTTCTTTTTGTGTAGCTATTTCTACAGTGTATAAATTATTGCTTTTAGTAAAGGCTACATATTTATTATCTGGGCTTAGTGTAGCGTTTATTTCTGCAAGTGTATCATTGGTAAGGCGTACATCTCCGGTATTTTTTCTTACAAATAAATCTTTTTCTTTGGTTATTATTTCAGGCTTAGTTTCTACACTTCCTTTATTTATGGTTGGGGTTGTATATGCTGTTTCTAAGCCTGTTTTTGCGTCCACCAAAAAAGATTTTCCATCTCTTATCAATACAAAATGACTCCCATCTTCCCAGCGAGAAACTGTAGGCAATGCTTGTGTAATTCCTTTAAAATTATTTTTAAAAAACTGGTCATCTGTTAATTGTTTTTGCTGCGCAAAAGAAATATTGGAAATAGCGAATATTGCAAATACACTTGCAAAAGATTTTATTGATGTCATAAATTATTTATTTGAAATGTTACGGTGTACAATATAGCACTTTTGATAGTAAGTAAAAACCACTGCGTAATTTTTTGTTGCCACCAATGGCACGAATGTTCACTATTAAAGTACATTCGTGGAAATTTGTGCCATTCGTGGCTAAACATTTCACGAAGTGAATTAAAAATTACATCTTCAGAAAATTATTTCCTATTTTTTAGCTTAAAAACAGCATTTTATCCAAAATTTCCTATATTCATTCTTGAAAAAATAATTTTATCATGATAGTAATTGCATTGTACAACTTAAAAGGCGGTGTAGGCAAAACGGCTAGCTGCGTTAATTTTTCTTATTTATCGGCCAAAGAAGGCTACAAAACTTTATTATGGGATATAGACCCACAAGGCGCTACATCATTTTATTTTAAAGCAAAACCGAAAGTAAATCACGGCATAAAAAAACTCATTAGCAAAGATGCCAATTTGGATGCTGCCATAATGGAAACAGGATACGAAAATTTAGACATTATACCAGCAGATAACTCTAGCAAAAGTTTTGATATTATGCTAGAGGAAATGCGTGGCAAAAAAAATATGCTTAAAAATGCATTGAAACAATTTGAAGGCGAGTACGATTTTGTATTCATAGATTGCCCTCCAGGTTTTTCTGCATTGAGCGAAAATATTTTTAGCGCAGCAGATATTGTACTTATGCCTGTAATACCTACTACACTTTCGGTACGAACATACAATATGGTAAAAGATTATTTCAAAGAAAAAGATATTGATGCTGCAAAGCTGATGTGTTTCTTTACCATGACGGATTTGCGCAAAAATATGCACCACGAAATAATGGAGCAATTGTTTAAAGACAAACGTTTCTTTGGCAATTATATTCCTTATTTATCCGACGTAGAAAAAATGGGTATTCACAAACAACCCATTGAAGAATTTGCACGCAGTGGTTATGCAGCAAAGTGTTATAGAGAATTGTGGACGGAGATAACGGAAGGTGTGTTGGAATAAAAATTCAAAGGCTACATTTGCAGTAATTAAAATATTAGATGAAAAGAGAAACAACAAGTTGGTTTAGCCCTGCCTTACAATTAGACATGCCAATAGCTGCTTATGGCGATTATGGTTTTGCATTATTATTGGTGCCAACAGCAGCAGCAGATTATTTGGAGTACGAGCGTTTTCAACTCATGGAAACATTGGCACCATACATTAATAGTGGTAAGGTTCGTGTGTTTTCTGTAAACAGCATCAACAAAGAAAGCTGGATGAATAAAGAAATGGAAGGTGCACACAAAGCCATTCGCCAAAACCAATTCAACAATTATATTTTTGATGAAGTAATACCATTTATAAAAACAAATACTTCGCAAGAAACGCCTATCATACTTTGTGGTGCTTCGTTTGGTGCTTTGCATAGCATGAATTTATTTTTGAAACGCCCAGATTTGATTGACGGCGTAATTGCCATGAGCGGTGTGTATGATCTTACAGAATATACTGATGGGTATTGGGATGAGCAAGTGTATTACAACTCGCCAGCGCATTATATTCCAAATCTTACAGACGAGTGGTATTTAAATAACATTCGCAAAAGCAAACACATACATATACTTACTGGCGGCGGCGATTACGAAGACCCATCTGCCACTGCAAAATTTTCTGAAATATTAAAAGCAAAAGGCATAGAACATGATGCATCTATTTGGGGCAAAGAGTGGAAACACGACTGGGCTACTTGGAGAGCTATGTTGCCGTTGTATTTGGAGACGAAGTTTTAAGATTTATTGAATTTGATTTTAATGCGGTCGCAATTTGCGACCGCATTTTTTATAAACTTATTGGTGCATTTAAAAATGTCGCAAGGGTTGTCAACCTTTATTAGTAATTTTAAAATACATGTACGATATAAAGGTTGACAACCCTGTTTGCAAACGGCGACATTTTTAAATGCACCCAAACCGATCTCCATAAACTTTTATCTAAAATCTTATTTTATCTTTACCAAATGGAAGAAAAAAAACTATTCTTATTAGATGCATTTGCATTAATTTTTCGAGCGTATTACTCACTCGTACGCAGCCCACGTATAACGAGCAAAGGGCGCAATACCAATGCACAATTTGGTTTTACAAATACATTGGCAGAATTAATCAATAACCAAAAGCCTACACATATTGCAGTATGTTTTGATACAAGCGCACCTACAGAACGCCATACCGATTTTGCAGATTATAAAGCCAACAGGCAAGAAACGCCAGAAGATATTCGTGGTGCTATTCCAGACATAAAAAAAATAATAGAAGGATTTAATGTACCCGTAATAGCTATCGATGGGTATGAAGCAGATGATGTAATTGGTGCATTGGCAAAAAAAGCAGAGGCAGAAGGTTATACCGTTTACATGGTTACACCAGATAAAGATTATGGACAATTGGTTTCAGAAAAAATAAAAATTTACAAGCCAGGTTACCAAGGCGGCAAAGTAGAAATAATGGGGCCGGAGGAAGTGTGTGAAAAATGGGGAATAAAAAGAGTAGACCAAGTAATAGATATTTTAGGATTGATGGGCGATGCGGTTGATAACATACCTGGTATAAAAGGTGTGGGCGAAAAAACAGCCGCTAAATTGTTACTAGAATATGATACGTTAGAAAATATTTTAGACAATGCTGAAAATATAAAAGGTGCAATAGGCGAAAAAATAAAAGCTGGAAAAGAGAATGCCATCATGAGCAAAAAATTAGCCACCATTATTTTGGATGTGCCGGTAGAATTTCATGAAGAAAATTTCCGACTAAAAGAAATGAATAAAGAAGCGCTGGAAGAAGTGTTTACGATGCTGGAATTTAAAACAATGGGAGAGCGGATCTTGGGGAAGAAAGTTGCGGTGACAACGGACAAGGGACGACAAATCACAGCTGCAAACTCATCACCAAAAGAAATAAAAGCAGCCGCCATTGGGCAAATGGATTTGTTTGGGAATGTAATGCCATCGGCAGAAGTTTCTACTAGTTCTGAAAATGAAGAAGAAGAAACTGAGCCAATAATGATTGCAGATAAACATATCGGCAATACCGCACACAATTATATGTTGGTGCAAACAGATGATGAAATAAAAAAATTATTGGAAGAACTAAACAAGTTTTCTGAAATATGTTTTGATACCGAAACCACACATATTGATGCCAACCAAGCAGATTTAGTAGGATTAAGTTTTGCTGTAAAACCTACAGAAGGTTATTATGTACCATGCCCAGAAGATAGAGAGGAGTGTCTTCAACTCTTAAACAAATTTCAACAACTGTTCAACGATTTATCAAAAACATGGATTGGACAAAATTTAAAATATGATTTACTAATGCTAAAATGGTATGGCTATACATTAGCAGGAAACATTTTTGATACTATGCTTGCACATTATGTGATAGAGCCAGATGGTAAGCGCAGTATGGATTTGTTGAGTACAAAATATTTAGGGTATGTACCAGTAAGTATAGAATCGCTCATTGGTAAAAAAGGAAAAACACAAGGTACTATGCGGCAAGTAGAAATAGAAGATGCCAAAGAATATGCAGCAGAAGATGCTGACATCACCTTGCAATTAAAAAATATTTTTTTACCACAACTAAAAACAAAAGCTGTTGAAAAAGTTTTTTACGAAGTAGAAAACCCATTGGTGAAAGTGCTTACCGATATGGAGTTTGAGGGCATACGCATAGATATGGATTTTTTAAAAACCTATTCAAAAGAATTAGAAATAGAAGCCAAAGCAGCAGAAGAAAAAGTATATGAAACTGCAGGTGTACGTTTTAACCTTGCAAGCCCAAAACAATTGGGTGAAGTGCTTTTTGAAAAAATGAAACTTGATCCTAAAGCAAAAAAAACAAAAACAGGGCAGTATGCAACTGGCGAAGATATTTTAGCAAAGTTGGCAAACAACAATCCTATTTGCGAAGAAATATTAACCTTTAGAGAACTCACAAAATTACGTAGCACATATGTAGATGCATTTCCTGTGCTTATGAATGAGCGCACGGGCCGTGTACATACAAACTATGCACAAGCAGTGGCGGTTACAGGAAGATTGAGTAGCACCAATCCTAACCTGCAAAATATACCGATACGTACCACCAAAGGAAAAGAAATACGAAAAGCATTTGTACCAAGAGATGAAAATCATTTACTAGTGTCTGCAGATTATTCTCAAATAGAATTGCGTGTGGTAGCAGCTATAAGCGGTGATGTAAATATGTGCGAAGCTTTTAAAACAGGAAAAGATATTCATACCGCCACAGCCGCAAAAGTTTTTGCTGTAGAAGAAAAAGATGTAACAAAAGAAATGCGTTACAAAGCCAAGAGTGTAAACTTTGGTATCATATACGGGCAAGGTGCATTTGGACTTGCAGAAAATTTAGGTATTAGTAGAACAGAAGCAAAAGAAATAATAGATAACTACAAAAAAGAATTCCCAAGCATACAAAAGTATATGGATGATACGATAAATTTTTGTAGAGAAAACGGGTATGTGGAAACACTGATGGGGCGTAAGCGTTGGTTAAAAGATATTACAAGTGCAAACTTTACCGTACGTGGTTTTGCAGAAAGAAATGCTATTAATTCTCCCATACAAGGCACTGCAGCTGATATGATAAAGCTTGCCATGATAAAAATACATGCAGCCCTTAAAGCAGGAAATTTTAAAAGTAAAATGCTCTTGCAAGTGCACGATGAATTGGTTTTTGACGTGCACAAAGATGAACTAGAAAAAATAAAACCAGTTATTTTACAAAATATGAAATCGGCGTTGCAATTACCAAACGATGTACCTGTAGAAGCAGAATTGGGTAGTGGTGATAATTGGTTGATGGCGCATTAAAATTAGATGATAGACTGTTAGATTTTAGACACAAGATTTGGTTTTTGTTTTTTGAATTCTTTATTTTTCTATCGAGCTGTTTTTTTATTATTAATTTAAATATTGATACAAGCTTCATGTCTTGTGTCTAAAATCTATAAATCTCATGTCTATTATTTACTGCTACGATGCTTACTGTGGATGGTGCTACGGCTTTAGCCCTGTTATAAAAAAAATAACTGAAACATATAAAGATGTATTGCCAATTGATGTGCTGAGCGGTGGTATGATATTGCCCGAAAAGCCAACACATATAAGGGTTTCGGCAAGTTTTATTTTGGGAGCATATAAAAATGTAGAAGAACTAACAGGCGTAAAGTTTGGCGAAGATTATTTGTGGCATATAAAAAATCCTGAGGAAAGTGATTGGTATCCCAACTCTGAAAAACCTGCTATTGCAATGTGTATTTTTAAAGAATTTTATCCAGATCGGGCTGTAGAATTTGCCTGTGATTTGCAAAATGCTTTGCACAACGAGGGAAGAGATTTAACCGATGATGAAGCGTATCGTCATCTCTTAGAAAAATACAGCATACAAGCAGAAACGTTTTACGAAAAGCTAAAAAGCGAAGCGTATAAAGAAATGGCTTATTACGAATTTGCATTAATGAAACAATTGCAAGTAACTGGGTTCCCATGCGTATTTGTACAAACTGGCGATACAAAATTTCAGATGGTAGCACGAGGCTACACAGATTATGAAACACTGAAAGATAGAATAGATAAGGTTTTGGAAGAAAAAAAAATATAAAATAAAAATGCCCTTCATTTTTTGGAAGGGCATTTTTTATGATACTTGATTAGCATTATTATTTAGTTTCTCCTTCGGCTAATTCTTTTTCAAATTTATTTTTAAAGCTTTTCATTTCTTTTTGAGATAAAATTTCACTTAGTTTTTCATCTCTGTTTTTCATTAATTTTGCATATTCTACGTCTGCAGCATTTTTGTTTTCGCCAACAGCAATTTGCTCATCTACTTTTTTCTTTGTAACATAATATTCAAAAAATACTGGGTATGCTTTTGCCAATTGCTCGTTCGAAATACCAGCTGCCGATAATTTTAATAATGCCAATTTGGTAAGCGCATTTGGCTCTTTCTTTTCTGTTGTTTGCAAATTTGTAGAAGCTTCTACCATTTGTTGTGCTTTTACACTAGTTGTTGTTATTGCTAATGCAAATAAAGCAAAGAAGAATTGTTTTTTCATTATTCGTTAATTTTAGAAAGTGTAAATTATTATTTTTTATTGATATTATTTTAAAAAAAATAAAATAGCTGTTTTGAACAATGCTTAGGTGAAGAATTTTTGAAATAATAGCATAAACCCTTTATGAACATAGGTTTGATAATTATGACAATAAAGAATTTACATAAAAAACAATTTTTAGTATAAAATGAGCTAAAAAATTAACCTTATGTGGGTTTTAATTTTTAATAAGCTAAATTGCACTCCTAAATTTTTGGTTTTATGAGTTATAATAAAATAGTATCGGTTACAGGCTTAGGTGGTTTGTACGAATTGGTTTCTTCTAAGGCAGATGGCGGCATTGTACGTTCGTTAGAAGATAAATCTACAAAGTTTGTAAGTAATCGTATTCATAGTTTTTCGCATTTGGAAAGCATAGAAATTTTTACAAAAGAAGATAATGTAAATCTTATAGAAGTGTTTTTGGCAATGAAGGCAAGTAAAGTTGCTAAGCCAGATGCAAAAGCTGATAATGCTGCTATAAGAACTTACTTTGAAAAAGTGTATCCTGCTATGGATTTTGATAGAGTATATGCAAGCGATATGAAGAAGATGGTAAAATGGTCTGGTATTTTGGATACTGCAGGCATAGAAATAAAATTATCTGAGCAAGCAGCTGGAGAAGAAGAAATTGTAGATGATAAACCTGTTGTAGAAAAGAAAGCAGCTGCAAAATCTGTTACACCAAAAGCAGCAGCTATAAAAAGTGGTCCTGCAAAAAAAATAAATACACCGAGGAAGATGGCGTAAGAGATTTGTGATTTAGAGATTGCAGATGTAAGATTTATGTTTTGCAATTCGTGTTTCATTTAGCTACCTGCATTTTGTAGATGGCTAAATGAAATTTCTTTTTACAACAAACCCCGAAGGGTTTACTATGAGTAACCACGGGTGAAACCCGTGGAGATAACGCCGATAAAAGATGAATAAAGATATACAGATGAAGGGCTGCGGGATAGAAGCGAAAATCCTTTTTTCGAGGAACGAGAAAAAAGATTGTAGCGAATAGCCCGATCAAATGTAGAGAAAAGTTCTTCTGCTCACAGCCCCCAATCCTAATCTAACATCTAATGTCTAACAATCTAAAATCTATATAATGTACACAGCAGATATTAAAAAATTAGAACGTCATTTTCTTCCAAAAGATTTTGTAGTTACAGATTGGGTGGCACTTGAGCCATATTTTAAAACATTGCTTGAGCAAGAAATTACAAGCAAAGAATGTTTAGAAAAATGGTTGCTTGATATGAGTGAACTTGAAGCGGCTGTAAATGAAGATGCTTGCTGGCGACAAATAAAAATGACATGCGACAATGAAAACAAAGCATTGGAAGATGCTTTTAATTTTTATTGTACCGAAATAGAGCCGCATATAAAACCTTATGGCGATGCATTGAATAAAAAATTATTAGCATCAACTTTTTTGAGTGAATTAGATGAAGCTACTTATCATACATACATACGCAGTACAAAGAAAAATATAGAATTATTTAGAGAAGAAAATATTCCACTTCAAGCAGAAATATCTGTGTTACAACAACAGTACGGGCAGATAACTGGCGCAATGATGGTGACGGTGAATGGAGAAGAATTTACATTGCAACAAGCAGCCAAGTTTTTAGAAAATGAGGATAGGAATTTGCGTGAAGAAGTATATAGAAAAATACAAACTCGCAGGCTTGAAGATAAAGAAAAGTTGAATGAATTGTACGATACATTATTAGGCTTGCGCAACAAAGAAGCCATGAATGCAGGGTTTGATAATTATAGAGATTATCGTTTTAAAGAGCTTGGCAGGTTTGATTATACGAAAGAAGATTGTTATAAATTTCATGATGCGGTAAAGCAATATGTAATGCCGCTTGTAAATGAAATTTATAAAAAGAAAAAAGAAAAACTTGGTTTGAAAACCCTTCGCCCATGGGATTTAGAGGCTGAGCCTGCAGGTACAAAACCGCTTAGCCCTTTTAAAACGGGAGAGGAATTATTGCAAAAATCGGTTGAGTGTTTTACAAAATTGCGTCCATTTTTTGGAGCATGTTTGCAGCGCATGAAAGATATGCAACACATGGATTTGGAAAGCAGAAAAGGAAAATCGCCTGGTGGTTATAATTGCCCGCTGGCAGAAAGTGGTGCACCATTTATTTTTATGAATGCCGCTGGGCAAATGAGCGATGTAACAACAATGGTGCACGAAGGCGGACATGCTATACATTCTTTTTTGGCGCATCCTTTACCGCTTACTGGTTTTAAAGAATATCCAATGGAAATTGCTGAAGTAGCAAGTATGGCTATGGAATTATTTAGTATGACAGCTTGGGAAACATTTTTTGATAACGCAGATGATCTTGCTAGAGCAAAAGAGCATCAGCTAGAAAGGGTAATTACGATTTTTCCTTGGATTGCGATTATAGATAAATTTCAACATTGGGTGTATGAGCACGCTACACATACACATGAGGAGCGAACAGCTGCATGGGTGGCTATAGTGGCAGAGTTTACAGATGATGTAATTGATTACAACGGGCTAGAACCCTTTAGGCACAATGCTTGGCAGCGACAACTACATTTATACGAAGTGCCTTTTTATTATATTGAATATGGAATTGCACAGCTTGGTGCTATTGGTATGTGGATGCAGTACAAAGAAAATGCAGAAAAAGCATTGAATAATTATTGTATAGCGCTTAGCCTTGGCGGTACAAAAACATTGCCTGAGTTGTATAAAGCCGCTGGGTTGAAATTTGATTTTAGTCCGGAAAAGATAAAAGTGTTGATTGATTTTGTGAAGGGGGAAATGGAATAAAACTGCATTTTTGACTGAAATTAGGACAAAATCTAATGTATTGTCTTTCAATTCATTCGGAAATATAGCACTAGCGCAATATTATTCTAAGTTTTTCGTTTAATTTTACATTAAATCTCTTATATGCATTTAAAGTTAAATTACACAATTATAGCTATTTCACTTGTATTTTCATTTTTAAATACAAATGCTCAAACAAATGAAGTTGTTCAAACCAACTCGGTTGTGCAATCTACTTCTGGTGGCCAAATACGTGTAGCTACAAAAAGAATAACTTTCCCTAATAATTCTAAATCTAATTTATATGCAGGTATAGATGTAGGTGCAAAGGGAGTAAAATTGAGTATTATAGAAATGGGAAAAAATGCTGCTGTAACTGGAGTATTTACTGCTATTAAAGATACTTCTGTAAATACAGATTTTATATCGTTCACTCCTGCTTCATCTTCTGCAACACTAAAAGGGATGAAAGGCTTATTTGATTATGCACTCAATAATTATGGTATTCCATCTTCAAAAATATATGCAGTTGTAAGCAGTGGTATTAAAGGGCAGGCTGAAAAAGAAAAGAAAACAAATCTTGTTAAAATTTTATTGGATTCTTTTAAGCTTTTAATAAATGAACCAATGAGAGAAGTACCAATTATTGATGCCATGGGTGAGGCAAGATTATCGCACATTGGTATTGTACCAGAATCTAGGCGCTACAATACTTTTTTAATAGATATTGGAAGTGGAAATACTAAAGGTGGTTATTTTAAAAACGGCAATACAAAAGAATTAAAACTTTTTTTACTTAATTGGGGTACAAAAACTATTGCTAATGCAACAGAGAAAAGAACAGAAGAAGATAAAACTGTAGCCAATTATAAAAAGCAATTGACAAGAGTATTGGCTGGCGATCCAGACAATGAAATTGTATATGCAGTAAACGAAAGTGGTGCGTATAATATGAATGACAATTTTGCATTTAGTGGTGGTATTGCTTGGTCTATTTCTACTTTATTATATCCAGAACTTTTAGAAAACAGTGTAGTACCTGTTTCATATGAAGACCTAGCAAAATTTAATGATAGACTTGTTAATAATTACAATTCTCTTTCGCCAGAAAATTTGGTTCTTAATCTTGGAAATAATGTGACAAATAAAGCAGCTATTGCTATTGAAGCACAAAGAGTACACAAGGTTTTTGATCAGAAATCTTTGATGGCTGGTGCAGGTTTGCTTTTAAAAATTGTAAGACAGTTTGAAGGAACCCAAGAAAAAAAGCATTTTTTCTTAGTAAAAAATGGTCAAGTAGGTTGGATTTCGGCTTACGTAAACCAAGCAGTAAATAATTAATGTAAAGTAAAATAATATTTGTTAAAATATTTTCTCATCTTTATAACTCCAATGCTTTATGAATCTCCGCAGTTAAAACTAATATTTTACAAATGCGAGAAGATAAATACGAGAAATTATTAAATGCTTCTATAGTTCTACTTATTGTTTCTTCAATAATACTGGCCATTTCGTCTTATAAATATTTTATAAAAACACCGAATGTTTCTAAGCCGAAACTTGCTGCTAATGCGCCATCAAAAAATGTAGCAGAAAGAGATTCTCTTCAAAAAATATATAGTAACACTTTAAATGATATTGATAATAATTTAAAGTTAGATGCACAACTAGATACAGATAAAGATGCACAAATAAAGTTGGCTGATGTAAATACTTTAAAAGCTGAAATTGCTGCCCTTTTAAAAGATAAAACCAGTGACACAAATCTTGCTATTGCAAAGCTTAAGATAGAAGAACTACAACTTAAAGTAGCCATTTTACAAAATCGTTTTACTGGTGTAGAGTCGGAGAATAGAAGATTACAAGCACTTCTACAACAGCTAATGTCTGCTAATAAAAATAATAGCGTTTCCACTATCACTCCTGCCTTTTCTGAAAAACCTTCAATAAATGAGGAGCGATCTACTAATAATTTAGTGGCCACAACTGCTGCAGGATTGCATTTATTTGCTGTTGCAAATAACAATAAAAAAGAGCAAGAAACAGATGCTGCAGACGAAGCTGAAAAAATAATTGGCACTTTTTTATTAAAAAATATTTCTAAAAATGCTAATCCCGAAGTGATGGTTGTTGTGTTGCAACCAGATGGAAAAGTGATAAAAAACTCTGCTTGGGAGTCTGGTGTTTTTGAAACCAAAGAAGGTAAAAAAGTGTATTCACATAAAATTTCTTTTGAGCGTGCGCTTGATGAGAAGCAACTAAATTTTTCTCTTACTCCAGATAATTTTATAAAAGGCGATTATATTTTACAAATATGGTATAATGGAAAGATGATTGGAAAAACGATTAAGACATTATCATAGTTTTTTATTGGCTAAAAATAAAAAAATCGCCCTTTTTAAAAGACGATTTTTTTATTACTTACTAACCCTAACCTTCATTAAGAAAATATTATTCTGCTGCTATAGCTTCTCCTTTATTTTCTTTTATTTTTTCTCTTATTTTATTTTCTATTTCTTCGCCCATTGCAGGATTATCTATCAACAATTGTTTTACAGATTCTCTACCTTGCCCAAGTTTATCTCCATTGTAGCTAAACCAACTTCCACTTTTTTGTACAATGCCAAGCTCTACGCCCATATCTACAATTTCGCCAGATTTAGAAATACCTTCTCCATAAACAATATCAAACTCTGCAATACGGAAAGGTGGTGCTACTTTATTTTTCACCACTTTTACTTTTATGTGGTTACCTGTAATTTCATCACCATCTTTTATTTGTGCCATACGGCGAATATCCAACCGAACCGATGCATAAAATTTTAATGCGTTACCGCCGGTAGTCGTTTCGGGGTTACCAAACATAACACCTATCTTTTCTCTTAACTGATTTATGAAAATACAAATGGTACCAGTTTTATTGATAGTAGCCGTCAATTTTCTCAATGCCTGACTCATCAAACGAGCATGCAAGCCCATTTTGCTATCGCCCATTTCTCCTTCTAATTCACTTTTTGGTACAAGCGCAGCTACAGAGTCAATAACCACTACATCTAATGCTCCAGAAAGAATTAAACGATCAGCAATTTCCAATGCTTGCTCACCATAATCTGGTTGTGATATCAATAAATTATCAATATCAACTCCAAGTTTTTGTGCATAGTTGCTATCAAATGCATGCTCTGCATCTATAAATGCGCACATTCCACCTTTCTTTTGTGCTTCTGCTATTACATGTATAGCTAGGGTAGTTTTACCAGAAGATTCTGGGCCATAAATTTCTATTACCCTTCCTTTTGGTAAACCGCCAATTCCTAATGCTACATCCAATCCAATAGATCCTGTTGAAATAACTTCTTGCTCCACTACACCTTTATCCCCCATCATCATTACCGAACCCTTACCATAATCCTTATCAATTTTGTCCATCGTAAGTTTAAGGGCTTTAAACTTTTCTGCTTTTTCTAAACCTTCTGCTTTGTTGTTTTTTTCTGTTGCGCTCATGTGTTTGTTTTTTTTAAGTGATGTATCTTGTTTTGCGTGTAAATATATATTCTGAAACAAAACTATGGAATATTTTTTATAAACAACTAATTTATTTAGTATTTTTTTGATAATTTTCTTAGTTTACTATTTTAGCATATAATTTTCAAGGTTTTCAAATAAGAAAAGCATTAACTTCAAATTCATAATTGATTTACGTTTTACTACCTTTACAACCAAATTAACAGCAACAAATAACCATGCCAGATACACAAGAAGTTTTACAAGAAGTTGTCATAAAATTTGCAGGCGATAGTGGCGATGGAATGCAACTTACGGGTACACAGTTTACCAATAATAGTGCTATGCTTGGGTTAGATTTAGCCACTTTCCCCGATTTTCCTGCAGAGATACGTGCGCCAATAGGAACACTCCCTGGTGTGAGCGGTTATCAATTGCGTTTTAGTAGCGATAGAATTTTTACGCCAGGTGATGAGTGTGATGTACTTGTGGCTATGAACGCCGCTGCACTTAAAGTAAATTTGAAAGGATTAAAAAAAGGCGGAAAAATAATTGCCAATACAGATGGATTTGATGCAAAAAATTTGCGTTTGGCCAATTATCCTGATGGTATAAATCCATTAGAAGATAATAGCCTTGAAGGGTATGAAGTAATACAAATGGATGTTACAAAAATGACCCGTGAGGCTTTGAAGGATATTACAATGGGCACTAAAGAAAAAGATCGTGCAAAAAATATGTTTGTACTCGGTTTTTTATATTGGATGTACAACAGGGATATGGATAATACGATTCGTTTTCTTACAGAAAAATTTGGCAAAAAACCTGAGATACTAGAGAGTAATGTAAAGGCACTCCAATCTGGTTATAATTTTGGAGATACCACCGAAACATATTCTGCTCGCTACTCAGTACAAAAAGCTATTATGGAGCCAGGCACTTATCGCTCTATGATGGGTAACCAAGCTTTGTCGTATGGTTTAATAGCAGCTTCTCAAAAAAGTGGACTGCCAATATTTTTAGGTTCGTATCCTATTACACCTGCATCGGATATTTTGCATGAGCTTAGTCGGCATAAATCTTTTGGTGTACGCACTTTTCAGGCAGAGGATGAAATTGCTGCAATAACGTCTGCTATTGGCGCAAGCTACGGCGGCTCGCTAGGTGTAACAACTACCAGTGGCCCAGGTATGGCACTCAAAGCAGAAGCAATGGGGCTTGCAGTAATGTTGGAAATACCTTTACTAATAATAAATGTACAACGTGGTGGCCCAAGCACTGGCCTGCCAACAAAAACAGAACAGAGCGATTTGATGCAAGCATATTATGGTAGAAATGGCGAATGCCCAATGCCTATAGTGTCTGCAAGTACACCGAGCGATTGTTTTGCTGCTGTGTATGAAGCCGTGCGCATTTCGGTACAACACATGACACCAGTTATTTTCTTAAGCGATGGTTATATTGCCAATGGTGCAGAGCCATGGAAATTTCCACAGAGCGCAGATTTACCAGAAATAAAAACAGAATTCAAAACACAACTTGGTGATCATGAAGAAAAGTTTCAACCATATTTGAGAGATGAAAAACTCGTGCGTCCTTGGGTAATACCGGGCACGCCAGGCATGGAACATCGCATTGGTGGGTTAGAAAAACAAAATATTACTGGCAATATTAGTTACGAACCAGAGAACCATCAATTGATGGTGAAAATTCGTCAAGAGAAAGTAGATAAAATTGCAGAATATATTCCTGAACAAAAATTGGATAGCGGTGCAGATAAAGGGAAATTATTGGTGCTAGGGTGGGGAAGCACTTATGGTGCTATAAAAAGTGCTTGTGCACAATTGCAAGCAGAAGGTGCATCAGTATCACATGCACACTTACGTTATGTGAGGCCTTTCCCAAAAAACTTGGGCGATATTATTAAAAACTTCGATAAGGTATTGATACCCGAATTAAACAACGGGCAATTGATAAAAATAATAAGAGATATTTATTTTGTGGATGCAAAAGGGTATAATAAAATAATGGGTATTCCTCTTACTAAAAAAGAATTGATTGATGAGATGAAGGAAATACTTCAGTCATAATTTAAAGTAAAAAAGAGCTTCGATTATCCCGAAGCTCTTTTTTACTTTAATATCTTGTTTCTAAAATCTATTCTCTATCTTCTAATCCTCTCTCTTCCTATTACCACACTTATTTTTAAATTTATTGTAAAAAAACCATCATTATTTTTCGGAGTACCTCGTTTTCCACCTGCAAATGTTTTTCTATCAATTTGTCTGTCAGATAATATTTCTGCAAGGTCGGCTTGTTGTGTAGTAAGCCCATTAGCAGGGTTTCTAAACCAAGTTTTATCGGCATAAGCTGAACTTAAATCATCTAAATAATCAGTAAAAGTTTTGCGATAAACAACTTCGCCTCTCAAATTCACTAATGGAGAAAGTTCATATTTAACACCTGCTCCAATTGGAATATTTAATTGTTGCAAAGAATAATTAGGAATATTCGTTTCTACAAATCCTTGTCCCTCGGTATGCAGTGGTTGCAAATCAATCCATCTATCACTTCCTACAACTTTCGTTTGCGGATTAAAAGAAAAATAACCAATACCAGCTAATAAATATGGAGATGTTCTTGGTGGTGTAGTTTCTTTGGCTGGCCAATCTACAAAAATATACATTGGGTGTATTTCGAGCATTAAATTAACATCAGTAATATTACTTCTAAAATTTAGGTTTCTATTAAAACGTTCTTTAGCAATATCTGTAACACCTGTAAGCACATTATCGTTTCCAGATATTTGACCAAATGTACCTTCTAGTCTTAATGCTACTGCATTTTTATAAGCCACATTAAAAAATACACCGCCGCTGATGCTTGTTTTCCCCATATTCAAATCTTTGAGAAATTTTTTCCCTATGCCCTTATGCCCGCCCATATCTGTTAAGCAGTTCATTGCATTTAGTGAAATGCCAGCTTCGTACAAAAACGGGTTGTCATAATATTCTCCATCAAAGAAATAATATTGTGCTGAGGCGTTTTTGGCAACTAAAACCATACAAGATATCAACGCTGCCATAAAAAAAACTTTCTTCATTCTCTAGTTATTATTGGTATTATCGAAGTTTAAAATTAAGCCGAATACAAATAAACGCATTATTACTGACTTTTCAAGTAACTAAATTCATGTTTATTGAAAAATTTGCATACTTTTTGAAGCCCACATTCTACACATTTTGGCGACCTAGCTACACAAACATACCGCCCATGTAAAATAAGCCAGTGATGCGCCTT
>JAYTGY010000288.1:0-4600 GCA_043733065.1 Ferruginibacter sp. | reverse complement strand
AGCTTAGTATCTGGAGCTACGCCGTCTTTAAATATACTGGTAAGCCCATATGAGCCATATAAACTAAAATTGCCATATCCCACACGAGCTGTTGCAGCTATTCTTGTTCCGTTAAAATACGCTTTTGAAGATTCTTTAACAGCAAGTGCATTAATTTTTGTACCTACAGCATTTTGCAATGTTTTACCTTTTGTATGTGCGCTAAGTAATGTTCCTAATTTTAAACCAATTGCTACTTTTATGGCTTTGTTTGGGTTAGTTGGGTCCGATGTAAATCTTAATTCTAAAGGGATTTCTAAATAAGCTGTTGCCAACTTATATTTTTTATAATTGTTGCCAGTATCTGTTCTTAAAAAAGGCAATTTTGATTTAGTAGCAGCAATATCCACTTCCATTTTTTTGAAATAAATATTACTAGTGCCAATACCAATACCTGCTGCTATACTAAACTTTGGACTGTTTTTAAATTGCTTATCATACATTACATATACATTGGCGCTACGGTTAAAACCTTTAATGTAAGTCTTTACTGTATCTGCTGTGCCAGTCCAAATATTTGTACCTACCTGAAACATAAAATGATCTGCTGCACGATCGGTTATTGATTTTTCTTTTTTAGATGTTGATTGTGCAAATGCAGAAATAGAAACCATGATTGCAAAAAGTATAAAAGATAATTTTCTCATAATAAGTTCTTAGCTCGCAAAAATACTTGTGCGAGGGGTTAACGAAAGGTTAAACATTATAAAAAAACAGTCCCGATGTATGTATCGGAACTGCTTTGTGTGGGCCCACCTGGGCTCGAACCAGGGACCACCTGATTATGAGTCAGGTGCTCTAACCAACTGAGCTATAGGCCCTTTCTAATAATAAGTTGTTCTCTCAAACAATCTATTTTAAAAGAAGGATTGCAAAAGTAAGCAAATTCGGATATTTGTAAAAAAATA
This sequence comes from Ferruginibacter sp., assembly GCA_043733065.1. Lineage (GTDB taxonomy): Bacteria > Bacteroidota > Bacteroidia > Chitinophagales > Chitinophagaceae > Ferruginibacter. Next base: position 3,653 of record JAYTGY010000288.1, on the reverse strand, counting down.
AATAGACAATAATGGCAGAATTAAAGAATATCATCTTCGATTTGGGTGGCGTACTAATAAATATTGACTATAAAAAAACAGAAAGAGCATTTATAAAACTTGGATTTGAAAATTTTGAAGCTATGTTTTCTCAATTTACTGCCGATGCGGTTTTTGAAAAATTGGAAACCGGAAAATTAAGCAATGAAGATTTTTATGATAAACTCATTTCTTTAAATAATAATAACATTAATGCGGCACAAATAAAAATTGCATGGAATAGGATTGTGCTCGATTGGCGAGCGGAAAGTTTAAATTTTTTAGAAACGCTTTCACCAAAATATAACCTTTTTTTACTGAGCAATACCAATGCAATTCATCATGAATGTTTTAGCAATAGCCTTAAAATTGAAACCAATAGAGTTGAAATAGATAGTTTGTTTACCAAAGCATATTACTCACACGAAATACATTTTAGAAAGCCAAATGCTGATATTTTTGAATTTGTAGCGCAGGATGCTAGTATAAATATTGCTGAAACGCTGTTTATTGACGACTCAAGTAATAATATTGATGCTGCAAAATTGTTGGGCTTTAAAACACATTTGTTGCTCGAAGGAGAAAGAATTGAAAACCTCAATTACAATGATTATTAAAATTATCTTGGCTTCTTTGCCAAAAATTTTTCCCTAATTATATTTTCCACAGGCACAGCTTTGAGTTTACTTTCTATCCAAGAAATTATATCTAGGTAAACAAATGCTCTGGTTTCAAAACGATTTTGCTCTTGTGTTTTTAGTTTTACCAATAATTGTTGCAAGGCAGGTTTTATATCTTTTGGCTCTACATGAAACGATTTGCGAAGAAAATTAAATATTTCTTCTTCTACCATACTCATGTTTTCCATTTTTGCCATAAAACGATACACCGATTTTATAAGGTATTCTATCAACGTATAATTGCCCAATTCGTAATGCGCTATTAATTGTAACAAGCGACTATAACATTGCAAGTCGGTCCTTAGATCAACCTTCCAATTAATAATTTTATTTAAATAATCAATGGCTGTACTACTATCTCCACTACCAAAATACAATGATGCTATTTTGTAATAAAAAATGAGAACTCGATGATTATCTAAATACATTTCAAATTCTTCTAATTGCTCTATTAACGAAGGTATCATAGCCAAGCCTTCGGTAAATGTACCTTCGGTAAAATGTAAATTTATTTTAGCGGTATATAAATATGCAAAAGTTTGAATTCTGTTATTCTCATTATTAACCACAATATCTTCATGCGCAAACGCTTCAAATTTTTCGATAGCTTCTTGCAATTTTTTAGCATTGTGTAAATCGAAATGTGCGCCCATTAAATTGTGCATCCCTTTTATGTAATGCATGGTTTCAATTTCAATCATATTGGGTTCTTCCAAAAATAAATCTACCCATTTTTGTGTGTAACGGTAATACATTAAAAAATCTTGGCAGATAAATGCCCGCCAACAGTGGCATTGGTGCAAATATAGTTTTTCGTAAAATGTATTTGCAGTCGTAAAATTTTCTGGCAAACCATTGGTAAATATTTTTTGTATGGTCGTTTCCTCTTCCTTGGTTCTTGCATGACCATTCTTTATATACCAACTATATAGTTTTAATGCTAGGCTAGAGAGTGAATTTATGAGGCTTATTTTTTCTGCTGCATTTTTTGATTCTTCTATAATTTCATCTGCTCTGTTTTCAATACTTCGGGTAAGGTATAACGCTTCTATTTTCTTTTCAAAAAAAAGCACTTGTATTAAATAAGTAAGTTGATTATTTGAGCTAGCAAGTCTTTTTGTTTTATCTAAAATATTTAAACTTTGTAAATACAGCCCTTTGTTGTACAATATTCTTGCATGGTCCATTTGCTCGTGCAGTTGCAAATCTATATTGTCCACGTCTTTTATTAAACGCAGGCTGTCTAAAATTTGTTTGTATAAGTTGGCACTGATGTTGGACAATTGTTGCTTACTAATAGCAGGATTCTTTTTAAGCAACAGCACTTCATTGTAATCCTCCATTTTATCCAATGCATCAAAAAGTTTTACCGTTTTTAAATTATCGGTTTCGGTATTTCTATTGGCAAATAGTTTAAAATTTCGCTTTTCCGATTTTTTAAGCGATTTTATTAAGAGAAATAAGGCGTTATTAGAACGATTAGGCATTGTAATAATTTAGAACTGAAATCCTTTGCTAGCTTATGTTTTAACATAAAACAGACTTCTTGTGTGATGTAAAAATAACGCAAAAATGAATGGGTATTGCTAAAACAAGGTCTTAACTTGGAAATATTGAGAAAATACAAACACATCGTTTTCTTTTTTAAACACATTATTTTAAGCAAATGAGCACAAATAAAATTTTAATTTTTGATACAACTTTAAGAGATGGCGAGCAAGTGCCAGGCTGTAAATTAAATACAAAAGAAAAAGTTGGTTTGGCGCTTGAGTTGGAAAATTTGGGTGTAGATATTATTGAAGCTGGTTTTCCGATTTCATCTGCAGGCGATTTTGATAGTGTGGAAGCTATTTCTAAAATAATAAAAAATACCATTGTTTGTGGCTTAAGCAGGGCGGTAGAAAAAGACATTGAAACTGCGGCAGCTGCTTTAAAATATGCTAAGCGCCCGAGGATACACACTGGCATCGGCACATCTGACTACCACATCAAATCTAAATTTAATGCTACGCAAGATGAGATTTTGGCACGAGCCATACAATGTGTACAATGGGCAAGAAACTTTACGGATGATGTAGAATTTTATGCAGAAGATGCTGGTAGAACAGACAATGAATATTTGGCAAGGGTAATAGAAGCGGTGATAAAAGCAGGCGCAACCACTGTAAATATTCCTGATACAACCGGTTATTGTTTGCCACACGAGTACGGAAATAAAATTGCATTTCTGGTAAACAATGTTTCTAATATTGATAAAGCGGTTATTAGTTGCCATTGCCACAACGACCTGGGATTGGCTACGGCAAACAGTATTGCGGGTATTATAAGTGGCGCAAGACAAATTGAATGCACCATCAATGGGTTGGGAGAACGAGCTGGCAACACATCTCTTGAAGAAGTGGTGATGGTGATAAAGCAACACAAAGAATTGAATTTTTATACAGATGTAAATGCAAAGTTGCTAAACCCAATGAGCAGAAATGTAAGCGATACGATGCGTATGCCAGTGCAACCGAACAAGGCTATTGTAGGCAGCAATGCATTTTCTCATTCATCTGGCATACATCAAGATGGTTTTTTAAAAAATGCGCAGACATACGAAATTATTAATCCAGATGAAGTGGGTGCAGATAGTTCTAAAATTATTTTAACAGCAAGAAGTGGTAGAAGTGCTTTGGCGTATAGGTTTCAGAATTTAGGATTTGTGTTTGATAGAAATGATATTGATGCGCTGTATGAAGAATTTGAAAAAGTGGCAGATATAAAAAAAGAAATTGTGGATAGTGATTTGAAGGAATTGGCAAAAGAATATAGTAACAGTATAGCTATGTGATTCTATGATTCTATTGTGCCTATGTGGTAAATTTTAACACATAGAATCATAGGCTCATAGATACACATAGAAAAAGAACTTATAAAAATGGCAAAAACATTATTCGATAAAATTTGGGATGC
>JAYTGY010000287.1:0-2617 GCA_043733065.1 Ferruginibacter sp. | reverse complement strand
GTGGGACGTACACAAGAAATTTTGTATGCGCTTAATCAATTGAGTTTAGAAAATCGATTGCCCGAGCTGGATTATTTTGTAGATAGCCCATTGAGTATGGAAGCTACAACGGTTATAAAAAGCCACCCCGAATATTTTAACGAGAGCATACAGCAAGTAATGAAAGTAGATAAGGATCCGTTTGCTTTTCCTGGATTAATTTTTACAAAATCGGTAGATGAGTCTAAGCTGTTAAATTATAGAAAAGAACCTTGCGTAATTATTTCGGCAAGTGGTATGGCAGAAGCAGGACGAGTAAAACATCATATAAGTAATAACATAGAAGGTAAACGAAATAGCATTTTGCTTACTGGTTATTGCGAACCACATAGCCTTGGCGGCAGATTAAAAAATGGAGAGAAGGAAGTACGTATTTTCGGACAATGGCATGAGGTAAATGCAGAGGTTGGGCAAATTCGCAGCATGAGTGCACATGGCGATTATAATGATTTATTACATTTTTTAGAATGCCAAGATGCTGGTAAAGTAAAAAAAGTTTTTTTAGTACATGGTGAGTATAAAGTGCAACAAGATTTTAAAGCAAAACTAGTAGCCAAAGGCTTTGCCAATGTGGATATACCTGATATGCATACAGAGTGGTTGCTTGATTAAATGATATATTTGCGCATATTCTTTTAAAAGATTTGGATATAAAAACGTAGTTCTCTATATTTGCACTCCGAAAGAAAGAAATGCCGTGTTGGTCAACCGGTTAAGACGCCTCCCTTTCACGGAGGAATAACGGGTTCGATTCCCGTACATGGTACACGGCAAAACAAAACGCCTCTCAAATTTGAGAGGCGTTTTAGATTTATAAATTATTATCTTTCTTATTTCACCGCCTCAATCCCTGGCAAAACTTTACCCTCAAAATATTCCAACAATGCACCACCCCCAGTACTTACATAACTTACTTTATCTGCCAAGTCAAATTTGTTTACCGCAGCTACACTATCGCCACCGCCCACAAGAGAGAATGCGCCCTTGCTAGTAGCATCTGCCACGGCTAGTGCAATTTGTTTTGTACCATTCTGAAATTTTTCCATTTCAAAAACACCCATCGGGCCGTTCCATAATATCGTTTTCGATTTGCCAATTACTTCACTAAAAATACCAATGGCTTTTCCGCCAATATCCAATCCCATCCAGCCATCGGGTATTTGATCGCTCGGGCAATCTTTTGTATTGGCATCTGCTGAAAATTTATCGGCTATGGTACTTGTTTCTGGTAAATGAATGCTTACATTTTTTTGTTTTGCTTTTTCTAAAATATCTAGTGCTGTTTGCATTCTATCATCTTCGCAAAGCGAAGCTCCAATTTTTCCTCCTCTTGCTTTTAAAAATGTATAAGCCATACCACCACCAATAATAATATCGGTAGCTCTGTCCAATAAATTTTCTATAATTAATATTTTATCTGAAACTTTTGCTCCGCCTATAATAGCAGTAAATGGTTTTTCATTGTTGTGCATTATTTTTTCGGCACTATTTACTTCGGCTTCCATAAGCAACCCAAACATTCTATTGTCTGTAGTAAAGTTTTTTGCAATAACGGCTGTACTTGCATGTGCTCTATGCGCAGTTCCAAAGGCATCGTTCACATACACATCTCCAAGCATGCTTAGTTTTTTGGCAAACGCTTCATCACCGGCTTCTTCTTCTTTGTGAAAACGAAGATTTTCTAACAACAGCACTTCGCCTGCACGTAGCATATTGGCCGTCATGCCCGCCTGTGAGCCAATGCAATCTTCGGCAAAGAAAACTTTGGTTTCTCCACCTAATAATTCGTGTAAATGTTTTACCAAATGTTTTAGAGAAAACTCATCTGCAGGACCATTTTTAGGTCTTCCAAAATGACTCATTAAAATTACACTGCCACCATCTGCCAATATTTTTTTTATAGTAGGTATGGTTGCTGTCATTCTTGTGTCGTCGGTAATGTTGAAGGCATCATCTAACGGTACATTAAAATCTACACGTACCAATACTTTGTGGCTTTTAAAATTGAAGTCGGAAAATTTGCTCATTCGTGAAATTTATTTTACAATCTTTTTAAATTGTTGTGGGTAATTTATTGTTTACTTGAATAGAAAATGTTCGTATTTCCTAATTTTATTGATGCATATAATAAAGCTGCTTTTATATCGTCTTCTTCCAAAGCAGGATGTTGTTCTAGAATTTGGTCATTACTCATTCCGCTGGCTAACAATTCTAAAATATCTTTTGCAGGAAATCTCATACCTCTAATAGTTGGTCTTCCTCCCATCAATCCTGATATGATGGTTATTCTTTTTAATAATCCTTTTTCCATAAAATTATCATTTCTGTAAAGTTACAATTCACCCTCTACTTCAAAAAACAATTTATTGCTATTAAATATTAGGTTTAGGATGATATATCTTAAACGTTTTCTTTATTATAGATACAATAGTTGTAGCTAGTATTGCGCCCAATGTAGCCATAAAAATATCTTTTTGTGCATCCCAAATATCGCCTTGTGTACCTAAATATGCATCACCTTGTGCAGGAAAAAACACATCGGCCACTGCCCATTCTATTAGCTCATAAAATCCACTTA
>JAYTGY010000286.1:0-2608 GCA_043733065.1 Ferruginibacter sp. | reverse complement strand
CCTATAAATTGTAAAACTTTTATAAAATCTTTAAGGTCTAGCAATGGCAATTTATTATCATCGCAATATTTGAAGATAAGCGCCACAACACCACCTTGGGTATCATTAAGGTCTAAAATTTTGCTTAGTAATACAGGCCCAAACTCACTTACCGTTGCACGAAGTTTTACACCATTTTTTCCTGTAAGGGATAATAATTCTGCAGGAAATAAAGCAGGTGTATAACTCATTTGCATTCTTTGATAACGATCTTTTACCTTGTCGTTTTCGGAACCAATAGCTGCAATACCACTCAAATCTCCTTTAATATCCATCAATAAAACAGGTACACTAGCATCGCTCAAAAACTCGCTTATCATTTGCAAGGTTTTTGTTTTACCAGTACCCGTAGCACCAGCTATAAGTCCGTGGCGATTCATGGTTTTTAATGGTAAAAAAACTTTGGCTTCTGGTACTACTTCGCCGTCTAATACTGCTGCACCTATTTGTACAGATTCTCCTTTAAATGTGTAGCCATCTGTAATGGCTTTTATAAATGCTTCTTTGTTTGGCATGGGGTTAATTTTTTTGGAAAGGTACAATGAAAGATTAAAAAAAACATACAATTTATAAACCTAACGTATTTTTGACAAAGTGAAACTATCAATTACCATATTTGTCTTTGGAATCATCATTTTTGGAGTATCTAGTTTTATCAATAAAGTAGATGATGTTACTGCTATAAACAAAGCCATCCTCGGCAAAAAATTATTCTCCGAAAAAATTTTATCAAAAGATTCATCAGTAAGCTGTGCTAGTTGCCACAACCCAAAATTAGCTTTTGCAGATACCCTTGCATTTAGTATTGGTATAAATGGAAATGAAACAAAACGAAATACACCATCTGTTTTAAATATGAAAAACAGACCATATTTTTTTTATGATGGTCGTGCTTCAACTTTGCAACAACAAGCATTAATGCCTATTGCAAACCCCGAAGAAATGGGCTTGCCAATAAACGAAGCCGTAGCAAGGCTAAATAAAAATGTAGAGTATAAGAAATTATTTTTTGAAGTGTTTAAGAAAAAGCCTTCTACCGAAAATTTGGCTGATGCATTTGCAGCCTATGAGCAAACATTGGAAACTGTAAATAGTCGTTTTGATGATTGGGCAAATAATAAAGTAAAATTTACTGCTGCCGAGGAGCGTGGGCGGCAATTATTTATTGGCGAAAAAGCCAAGTGTTTTAATTGCCATTTTGCAGATGATTTTACAGGCGATGAGTTTAAAAATATTGGGTTGTATAACGAAAATTTTCTTACAGATAGCGGCCGTTATTTAATTACAAAAAAAGAAAGCGATTTAGGCAAATTTAAAGTGCCCGGTTTGCGCAATGTTGCCGCCACTGCGCCTTATATGCACAATGGTATTTTTGCTACTTTAAAAGAAGTGCTTCGGTATTACAACAACCCAAAAGGCTTTTTTCCCCATCAAGTTAATATTGATACAACTTTTAGTAAGCCATTAAACCTTTCGGCAAAAGAACAATCGGATATTATAACATTTTTAAAAACTTTAACCGATAAAGTTTACAAAAAAAATAGCTTAACAAAAAATTAGGTATTATATTAGCAGTATCAATTACGAATCAATTTTATTTGTACAATAAATATTAAAGTTATGGAAGCAGTTAAACCAAAAATTTTACTATGCGAAGATGATACAAACTTAGGCATGGTATTAAAAAATTATTTAGAGCTGAATGAATATGAAGTAACCCTCGAAAGAGATGGAAGGCTTGGTCTTGCTGCTTTTCAGCGAGAGAAATTTGATATATGCTTGCTAGATGTAATGATGCCAAATATGGATGGCTTTACGGTTGCAGAAGAAATAAGAGATATCAATCCGGATGTGCCATTGTTTTTCTTAAGTGCAAAAACAATGAAAGACGATATTATACAAGGTTACAAGCTTGGTGCAGATGATTATATTACCAAGCCTTTTGATAGCGATGTGCTTTTACACAAAATAAAAGCCATCCTAAAACGCAATGAAGAAATGCACAAAGATGAGGTGAATGCTGAGTTTGATTTGGGTAAATATCATTTTAACCCACGCTTACGTGAGCTAGTGGTAAATGGCAAAACACAAACCCTTTCGCCAAAAGAAAATGAGTTGCTAAAAATGCTGAGCGAATACAAAAACGATTTGCTACCAAGAGAAGCCGCACTTAAAAAAATATGGGGCAGCGATACTTACTTTAATGGCCGTAGTATGGATGTGTACATTGCAAAGCTTCGCAAATATTTAAAAGAAGATGAAAAGCTAGAAATTGTAAACATACATGGCAATGGATTTAGATTGGTGGAGACGGAGTAATTTTTAGACGTTAGATATTATAAATAAGATTTAAGATTGGGCTTCGATTAATTCGGAGCCTTTTTTTTGAGGAGCATGAGCTATAGAAACATTGATGAACATTTGTTTCCTGCTTTTTGTTACAATGGTTTCGTACCTCAACCATTTTCACTTCAATCAGGGCTAAGCTGAGCAGTAAATCTTTTTTGAGCTTTTATTGCGCAATATTTATATATCTTTATCGTAGCTCTTTGAGTTAAGTAATCATTTA
>JAYTGY010000285.1:0-1585 GCA_043733065.1 Ferruginibacter sp. | reverse complement strand
CAAGAGAAGCTTTAAGAAGAATTGTATAATTACATTTGTTTGGTCAATATCTTTTTCCCTTAACTTCAACAACTCAAATACTTACTCATTTATGAATATAAAATTTCGTCTAACAATAATGAGCTTTCTACAATTTTTTGTTTGGGGAGCTTGGTTGATTACAATTGCAACTTATTTTTTTACAAATAATATGGGTACAGGAGTTCAATTCGGTGCCATATTTTCTACACTAGCTATCGCTTCTATTATCATGCCAGCACTAATTGGAATTATGGCAGACAAATGGATGAATGCAGAAAAGCTTTATGGCATTCTGCATATTGCATATGGTTTAATTTTATTTTATGTTCCTTTTGTTGACGATGCAAACACTTTGTATTACGTTATTTTCGGAGCAATGATTTGTTATATGCCTACAATTTCATTATCAAACTCTATTGCATATACAATTTTAAAAAATAATAAATTCGATGTAGTCAAAATATTCCCTCCTATTCGTGTTTGGGGAACTATTGGTTTTATTGTTGCCATGTGGATTACTAATTTAACTGGAAGTAAAGCCAATGCCAATCAATTTATCATAGGTGGAGTGGGTGCAATTATTTTAGGAATCTATTCTTTTAGTTTGCCTAAATGTCCCCCTCAAAAAAATATTTCAAAAGATGCTTCAATATTTGAACAATTAGGACTAAATGCATTTAAACTTTTTGCAAATTATAAGTTGGCTTTGTTTTTTGTTTTCTCTATGTTATTAGGTGCAGCTTTACAGCTAACCAATATGTATGGTGATTTATTTCTAGATGATTTTAAAAAAGTTCCTCAATTTGTCGATTCGTTTGTCATTAAATATTCCACTATAATAATGTCAATCTCTCAGATTTCAGAAACCCTTTTTATATTAACAATTCCTTTTTTCTTGAAAAGGTTTGGCATTAAAAAAGTTATGCTTTTTTCAATGTTTGCTTGGGTTTTGAGGTTTGGATTATTTGCTTATGGTAATCCTACAGATGGATTATGGATGATTATTTTATCTTGTATAGTATATGGAATGGCTTTTGATTTCTTTAATATTTCTGGTTCTTTATTTATTGAAACCAATACTGATTCTAAAATAAGATCTAGTGCACAAGGTTTATTTATGATGATGACAAACGGAGTTGGAGCCTTTTTCGGTAGCAAGATAAGTGGTTTTATCATCGATAAGTATTATACCCTAAAATTTACGAATTTAAATGATTTAGCTACATATCTAAAAACTGACATAAATAACTCAGTTTTGAAAAAGCTTATTGAAAAAAATGAAATATTACCAAATGGTTTATTAAAAAATCCAGTATTCTTAAAGGAGTGGCATCCGATATGGTTAGCATTTGCAGTTTATGCTTTTGTGGTAGGTATTTTATTTTTAGTATTATTTAAGCATAAACACGATCCCAAAGTTGTTGAACAGTATACTCATTAAATAGGCAAAGCTGTAAGAAATTAATCTTACAGCTTTTGTTTGTATGTTAATTGGCTTACCCTACAAATGCTTTATATATTTCACAATTACCTGAAGAAGTAATTTGATAATTTTCATTAGGAA
>JAYTGY010000284.1:0-5535 GCA_043733065.1 Ferruginibacter sp. | reverse complement strand
ATGCCAATGCTTAGCGGAAATTTTTTTCCAGGAATCATTTTTGCTTCTTGCGTAAGTTCTACAATATGCAATTGTTTAAATTCTTTTTTTAATCCTTCTAACAAATATTTTGTGTCGTCGTACGAGTTATCATTTACTACTATTACTTCGTGAGTGCTGTTATATTGTTGTAGTAAAACACCCGGTAAGTTTTTTGCAATATTAGCAGCTTCATCTCTTGAGCAAATAATTACTGAAACTGGATTTGTTCTATAACTTGTTTTTGCTTTTGATTTGTAAAATGCAAGTCTTGCAAAGAAAAATGTAAAATAAAATATTCTAATAAAAACGAGGAAGCAGAAAAATATAAAAATAGCCAATGGCCATTGTGCAAGTAGTTTTGAAAAAATCATGACTGCAAAAATATTGTTTAATTGCTATATTGTTGCATTGTTTTATTGTTGAATTGTTTTATTCTTGCATTTTTACATTAGCAAATTATCGAATTAGCATATTAGCACATTTTACTTATGGCAGCTTTACAATTTAATTTAGAGAAGACAGATACGCTTACAAAAGCAAGAGCAGCAACTATTTCTACCGATCATGGCATAATTCAAACGCCAATTTTTATGCCAGTAGGCACGGTTGGTACAGTAAAAGCAGTTACACAACAACAACTTAAAGAAGAAGTAAAAGCGCAAATAATTTTGGGCAACACATATCATTTATACCTGCGCCCCGGCTTAGAAATTTTAGAAGCTGCTGGAGGTTTACATAAATTTAATGGTTGGGATAAACCAATATTAACAGACAGTGGTGGCTATCAAGTTTTTTCTTTGGCTAATAGTAGAAAAATATCAGAAGAAGGTGTGGTTTTTAAATCGCATATAGATGGCAGCAAACATTTATTTACACCAGAAAGTGTGATGGATACACAGCGTATTATTGGTGGCGATATAGTAATGGCTTTTGATGAATGCCCACCTTACCCTAGCGATGAAAAATATGCAACAAAAAGTATGCAGCTAACACATCGTTGGCTTGACAGATGTATAAAGCATTTTGATAACACGCCAGATAAATATGGTTACACTCAAAATTTATTTCCAATAGTGCAAGGCAGCACGTATAAAAATTTGCGAACAGAATCTGCACAATTTATAGCATCAAAAAATGCCACAGGAAACGCCATTGGCGGGCTTTCTGTAGGTGAACCTACTGAACAAATGTATGAGTTTACAGAATTGTGTTGTGATATTTTACCTGTAGATAAACCTCGCTATCTTATGGGCGTTGGCACGCCTTGGAACATACTCGAAAACATAGCGCTGGGTATAGATATGTTTGATTGTGTAATGCCCACACGTAATGGTAGAAATGCCATGTTGTTTACATCAAAAGGTATAATCAACATTGATAATAAAAAATGGGAAAATGATTTTTCTGTAATTGATGATGGCATCGATTGCCCTACGAGTAATTTTTATAGCAAGGCATATTTGCGCCACTTATTTAAAGGAAAAGAATATCTTGGACTCACCATTGCAAGCGTGCACAATTTGGCTTTTTATCTTTGGTTGGTTACGCAAGCAAGAGAGCAAATTTTGGCTGGTACATTTTCTACTTGGAAAAATGAAATGGTAATGAGATTGCAGACGAGATTATGAATCTGTTTGTCTTCCAAAATTTCAACTTATTTTCTTTTTATATACACTGGCCTATCTTTATTAGATGTAGAGTACCCTCTTTCTTGCGTTTGTACAGGTTTTGCGGCGGTGCAAGCATAGGCTATTATTCCAAAAAATATCAATGCTAATGCCGATAAATGGTGTTTGTTAATTTTGTTCATATGGTAGTTTTGGGATTGTAAAATTTTTGTTTTACAAATTTATTAATAAGTATTGCATTAACTGCACCTACAATATATGCAATAATATCCCACGCATCGCCAGTGCCTTTTGCAATATGAAGATATTGAAGAATTTCATACAATACAAAAAAAAGAACAATGAATAAAAGCCATAAATAATTTACAACTCTATTCCAAATAATAAGAATGCATGAAGTTAATGCATAAGCCCAAAAACCATCTGGAAAATAATTTTTTAATAACGAATAATTATCTATGAATGGAAGCCTATAAATAAATACGCCTAATAAAATTGGCAAGAATGAATTTATAATAATATCAAAAAAATGCACCCGTTTATATTTTATCATTATGCTTTTTAAAATGCTTTTTTCAGAATCCTTTTTGCAAAGCTGCTTTTTTAACAAAATGCAATTTACCTTTTTTCATAAATGGTTCTTCTATAAATTTAAAAGCAAAAAAGCTAACTATAACTACAAATGGTGTTATAAAAAATATTAATAAACAATATTGTAAAGATGAATATTGTTTTATATTTTCTTCTCTCAATATAAAATGAAATATAGTAAAAAGAATAATGCCATGTAGCAAATAGGTGCTGTAACATATTTCGCCCAATAATTTTAAACTTGAGTTTTTTAGTATTCCAAATATATCATTTCCCAAAGCTATAAGTGTAAAAACAATCGATAATAAAACTATACAAACTAATTTATGAGATGTATCAAACCTGCCAATAAAAAATAAACTCACCAAAATAATTATACTCACCAAATGTTTGTTTAACTTTTTGTAAATAGGAAAATACTTTATTAAAATTGGTGCAACTGCTCCTGCAACAAAACAAAGCAAATGGTATCGAACAAAACCATTTTTAATAAAGAAAAATACTAAAAAGCCAACACTTAATATAAAAAATAAGATTGGAATTTTTCTTCTCCAAGCAAGTATATAAATAAGCGGAACACTAAAATAAAATAGCCATTCATAAGGCAAAGACCATGCTACACCTGCATTTGCTAATGTTGTAAAGCTAGAATTATTTATAGACGGGTCGCCAAAAATGGAAAAAAGCATCCATGCTACGATAGAGTTTAAAAATTTTAACGGACTTACATTCAAATGCCAATGCGTAACAAACATCACAATTAAAAACAATAAAAAAACAGCAAATAAATACAAAGGCGTTAATCTGTATATTCTAGAAATAAAGAAATGTTTAAAATTAAATTCTCCATTTTTAGCTTGTAAAATTTTACCAACAAAAAGAAAACTCGTAATCATAAAAAATATGGAAACACTTGCTTGTCCGAGCAAAGTATATAAATTAGATTTTGGCACATCCCAATTTGCCTTATGCAAATATTGATGCCAAATAGTAGCATGATGAATAAACACACCAAAAGCTAAAAATCCTCTTAATCCGTCAATGGTTTCGTACCTACTCGTTGGCGCTTTTATTTTATAAATATTTTTCAGTAAATATGCTGTAGCAATGGCAATGGCAAATATTATTATGCAAAAAAGCGGGTTTAATGGGTACATTAATTAATTTGTAATTTTTTATATCTGCAATATTCGGCAAAATTGGAGTATGAAAAATAAAAAGTAGGGTAAATTACTATTCTGTTTTTGCCATTTCAAAAATCAGTAAAGTCCTATATTTAAAATGCATCAAAAAGTATTTCTGTTCTTTCTCTTGTTCAGCATTGCAAATTTTATAGTAATAATCTTTTTTAACATTATATTAATAAAGATAAGGTTGTTCCCAAATTTCTTTTTTGTTGAAAATGCAGTCTTAAAAAAAACATTTATCTTTATTTTTTTTAAAACTAATGCTATATGAAAAAATTGCTAACTCTATTGTCACTTGTTTTTTTAATTACTAACTCTAGTTCTGCACAAGTACAAAACGCATCGCAAGCAAAAGATGCACCTGTAGATGTGAGCATACAAGATTTTAAAGGCAATATTCTTGTTCATGAAATTGTTGTTTTTAAAAGCCAACTTACCCAAAAAGAGTATCAGGGTTTGAGCGGAGATAATGGGAAGTTTTCTTTGCGCCTCCCTGCTGGCGATAAATACGAAATTTTCATCTTAGGTTTTAATGATTCTACTAGTTATAATGTGTTAGATATTCCATCTTTAAAAGGGAATGCTACCTACAAAAACCCTTTTGTAGTCGATATTCAATTTTTACCTGCCAAATCATTTATATTGGAAGACGTAAATTTCGAAACTGGAAAAGCCATTCTTAAACCTGAATCGTTTGCTGCATTAGATGAATTGGTGGCATATTTAGTAAGAAAAGATGATGATAGAATAGAAATTGGTGGGCATACAGATAATGTAGGTAAGCCAGCAAAAAATCAAGTTTTATCTTTAGAAAGAGCAAAAAGTGTAATGGCTTATGTAGCATCAAAAGGCATTGAAATGAGCCGACTTACTGCCAAAGGATATGGCATGACAAAACCTATTGCATCTAACAAAACAGCAGCAGGCAAGGCACTAAATAGAAGAACCGAGGTGAAAATATTGGATTAAAGCAGTATATTTTCATTATCAATTAAATCAAACTTCAGTAACTTTTAAGAACCATTTCTTTTCAAATAAATGTAGTAAGCTATTTATTTGAAAAGAAATATTGGCTAGAAATGATCATTTTTGGCTCTAAACCATTGATTTTAGGGAATTTTAGCCATTAGGTTATTTTTTCTTCTTTTATTAAAAGAATAATCCTATCTTTGCGCTCCGAAAATTATGGCTAAGCAAGCACTCATTAAACAAGATGGATCAATAACAGAAGCGTTAAGTAATGCTATGTTTAAAGTAAAATTGGAGAATGGTCATGAGATATTGGCTACCATATCTGGAAAAATGAGGATGCATTACATTCGTATATTACCAGGGGATAAAGTGGGTGTGGAAATGAGTCCGTATGATTTAACAAGAGGCAGAATCATTTTCAGATACAAATAAAAAGAATAAGTTTTAAATAGTATTAAGTAATAAAGTAAATTAAACTATCATGAAGGTTAGAGCTTCAATTAAAAAACGCAGTGCTGATTGCAAAATTGTAAGAAGAAAAGGGCGTTTGTACGTAATCAACAAAAAGAATCCTCGTTTTAAGCAAAAGCAAGGATAAGTAGGATTGAAGATGTGAGATTGTTGATTTGAGATTTATCGTTAAATCATGCAGTCTTTCATTATTCTTAAATCTAAAATATTAAATAATAAATCTAAAATAGTATTATGGCTCGTATTGCCGGTATTGATTTGCCAAAAAACAAAAGAGGAGAAATTGGACTTACTTATATATATGGTATTGGTCCAAACACTGCTAAGTACATTCTTGTAAAAGCAGGTATTGATGTAAACAAAAAAGTAAACCAATGGAATGATGATGAGCAAACGGCTATCCGTAACATCATCAACGGTGAGTTTAAAACCGAAGGTGCTTTGCGTAGCGAAACCCAAATGAACATTAAGCGTCTGTTAGATATAGCTTGCTACCGTGGTCTTCGTCATCGTAAAGGTTTACCGCTTCGTGGTCAGCGTACTCGTACAAACAGTCGTACAAGAAAAGGTAAGCGTAAGACAGTTGCAGGTAAAAAGAAAGTAACTAAGTAAAAATAATTACAAATGAAGAATTTCCAATTACGTAATTCTTCATTTGTAATTTT
>JAYTGY010000283.1:0-13246 GCA_043733065.1 Ferruginibacter sp. | reverse complement strand
GGTGCCCAATGATGGTACTACACGTAATTTTATAGAAAGTGGAGAAGCCGTTTTTATACAAAACAATACTGTCGTAAATGATAATATTACTATACACGAACTAGATAAAGCAAGTGGTAGTGCTAATGTAAGCAGAGTTGGTAACCTACAAAATGGTGCAAATGTTGCAGAGCCTACCCTTGATATAAATTTATTTGCTAAAGATTTAAATGGAAGTATGTATTTAGCAGATGGCATAAAACTAAATTTTGATAATAATTACAGCAACGGAATAGATAATGATGATGTAAGAAAAATATTGAACACAGCTGATAATTTATATATTAAAAATAGCAACGCAAAACTTGTTGTAGAAAGGCGAAATATTTTACAAAGTACCGATACTATTTTCTTGCAACTTACTGGTACAAGGGTAGCAACTTATCGTTTCGAAATAGCACCATCATTGTTAAACAATGTAAACCTAGAAGCATTTTTAAAAGATAAATTTTTGCAAACAGAAACGCCTATTAGTTTTGATAATATAATCAATATAAATGTAGATATAACTGCTGATGCAGCTAGTAAAGTAGCCGATCGTTTTATGATTGTATTTAAACAAGCATTGCCACTTACAAAATTTATTACTGTACATGCTTTTACCAATACCGATAAAACTAATGCCATACTTTGGACTGTAAGCAACGAAAATAAAGTAGCCAATTATACTGTAGAGAGAAGCGTAAATGGAACAGATTTTATTGCTATAAAAAACAATGCAGCATTGCTTAATAACAACACAGCCGTAAGCTATACAAATAACGATGCACAACCATTGCAAAACGATAATTATTATCGAATAAAAATGCTGCTGCTTAATGGAAATATGGTGTATAGCAATATTGTAAAAGTGGGTAAAATAAATAATGAAATTGATATTACTATTTCGCCAAATCCTGTATCAGATAAAACCATTCATTTGCAAATGGCAAACCAGCCAAAAGGATTGTACAACTTGCGTTTGATAAATACAATTGGGCAAATAATATACGAGGGAAGGGTAGAGGTAACTAGTTATTTACAAACGTTAGATATTTCCTTAAATAAAAATACAGCGGTTGGAAATTATGAGTTTATAATTGTGAATGCTAATGGAGAAAAAACGATAAAAAAAGTTGCAATTGTTGAATAAATAATTTGCAAAAACGGATGCCAACTGCAAAAACAGATGCCAACAGCAAAAACGGATGCCAACTTTTAAAAAGTTGGCATCCGTTTTTGTAATGGTTCGTAAAAGTCGAACCATGTCGGGGAAGGTACCAAGTAAATGATGAGGATATTATACACACACCTGAATATACTTTTAGAAAAAATGAATTTCGCCCTAGTTGGCATTCCAAATTAATAAAAAATACGCAAAGTAGTAGGTTTTATTCTTGAAGCGACCGCCGTTGTTGGAATGCAGCATGGCAAGAGCAGCGCAGCAGTACCAACAACACTTGCTGAAACTATAATCTATAAAAATATTTTTTGGGTAGCACTACACGAGTTGTTGGTACGCTCGGCTTCTTACCTGCGCTGCATACCAACAACGGCAACCCTAATCTAAATAATGTTTGTGGGCTGTTGCTTGCTGACATGTGTTGTTTTTTTTTATGTTAAGAAAATTTAATGATGACTAGTATTCGTTTTTTTTCTCTTACTAATGTTATTTTAAAATAATTAATTTTTGATAAAAGATATAATGCAATCCTTTAGCAATGGCTTGTGTGGGGGAACCAACCATTGCACATAAATCAAAATAAATATTTAAGCGTGGGGATTTCTCAAATATTTATTTGCATTAAAATTATTGCATATCATGTATTGTATTTCTGTCCCGGCGGGGTTTTCGCAACAGTAAACTATAAATTATAAAAAATCTTGCTGCGAATCCCCGACGAGTAAAGTGACCTTAATTTTGTAAAAACCCAAACCAACGTTGCATAATATTTTTCACATACTAAATGATGTAAAACATTTTTCTCCAAAGCATTATAAAAATTTATAAGAAGGGTGTATAATAAATTAAAGTTCTTTTGTGCGTCGGGGTTTCACGGTTAGTTCTGTTATACCTTAATGTTTCTGCTTGTGAAAACCCCGCCGAGACAGCACTGCAAAAACGGATGCCAACTTTTAAAAAGTTGGCATCCGTTTTTGTAATGGTTCGTGAAAGTCGAACCATGTCGGGGATGGTACCAAGTAAATGATGAGGATATTATACACACACCTGAATATACTTTTAGAAAAAATGAATTGATGCAGTGGTAAGTTTACAGACTTTGTTGGATTTTTTTCATGTAAACTTATTTTAGATGAGTCATAAATTATTGCATCTACTATTGCATCATCTATTGCATCTAAAAAGCTAAATTATTAGATGAAGATGAAATGTGCGACGCCACCGAAGATAAATATTGCTTTTTCTTTGCTCGGATAATAAAAAGAATTATAATTTATCGTAGTAGAATAGTAGTTCCTTTATTTGTATAAATATTTCCATCGCCTGCTAATGCTTCTACCATCCACACAAAAGTTTGTACATCTTGTTTTGTGCCTTTATAGTTGCCATCCCAGCCTTGGCGGTTTGTATTTGTTTCATACACTAACTCTCCGGCACGATTAAAAATCCTAAAATAGTTTAGTTTTTTTATACCAAAGATTATAGGTTTTAAGTAATCATTTTTGCCATCTCCATTTGGAGTAAAAGCGCTAGGAACATGGATGGCAATGTCTTTTACAACTTTTACAAATTGCGTATCGCTTGTTACACATTTGGTTTTTGTGGTTATATCTATTGTATATTCTTGATCTAAACTACCTTTAAATATTGGGTTATAGCTTGCCGCATTGTCTAATTTAAATGCGGGTTTCCATAATGCAGATTCTCCAAAATTTCTTGCATGCAAATCGAGTGGTATATTTATTACGGCATATTCAGTTGGATATCTAACTGCAGATGTTGGTTTGTCTATAGAAATTTTTAGTTTTAAAATATGACCTGGCAAAGGACATTGTGCAGAGTTTACAAATAAACTCAAATCATATTTCCCTGGCGTGGTGTAAGTTGGCGATGGAGGTGTGGGTAATGTAGATGTATGGCCATCGGCAAATGTCCATAAATAATTTATTGGTGAGCCAACAGTATCTGCCGTGTTATTTAAAATTTGTACAGGTAGATTAATACAAATAGGAGGAGCAGAAAAATCTGCTATTGGATTTTGATAAACTGTAATTTGCAATGGAAAAGTATCGGCACAAATGGTATTGCTGCTTACTATTAATTTTATATTGTAAATGCCAGCTTTGGTATAAGTATAATTTAAGTCCTTTATGTTTGTTTCATATCCATCTCCCATTATCCATTTATAATGCATAGCACCAACTGCATTGGTACTATTATTTTGAAAAATAAATTTATTACCCAAAAGACATTGTTTAGAAATATTGACAGAGAAGCCAGCTATTGGTACAGAAGAAATAGCTATTTGTTTTTTGGCACTATTAACCCTACAACCAAAGCCACCAAAAAGAATTGCATAATAAGAGCCCGACTGAGTAACTCTGTATCGTGTTTGAT
This sequence comes from Ferruginibacter sp., assembly GCA_043733065.1. GTDB lineage: Bacteria > Bacteroidota > Bacteroidia > Chitinophagales > Chitinophagaceae > Ferruginibacter. Next base: position 9,648 of record JAYTGY010000283.1, on the reverse strand, counting down.
TAGCACCAATAATTGCAATATCATTTTTATACCATTGTATGCTATCTGCAGATTGTACTACAAGCACTGCACTATCGCCACTGCCAATACAATAATCTGTTTTACCCAATAATTGTAATGCATTATTTACATTAAATGCTTTTACAATTACAGTATCTAAATGTATGCAGCCACCACCTTTGCTGCTTGCTGTTAAATAATATGTAGTAGTGGTATCGGGCAATGCTAACGGATTAGCAATATCAGGATTAGATAAACCTGCGGTAGGCAACCAAGAATATTTTACGCCTAACTTTGGTTGCGAACCTATTGGCACAGGGGTATGATTGCATGAAACGGTATCCTTTCCAGCATCAGCAACAACTACTAAATTATTTATTACATCTGTATAAAGTGTATCTAAGCATCCATAACCGTTGTATGGTACTAACTCTACTGCTACTTGCATGCTAGTAGATGGAGGTGGAACAAATGAAAGTGTTTGTTGAGTGCCTAGCACTTGAGTAAAGCTGCTATTAAACCAAGTGTAACTTTGGTAACCATATGGTGCAATTACATCTACAAAATTATCATCTGGGCAAAAAGAAGCACCTTCAAATTTGCCACTGCATTCCGAATTTACATCTATGTATGCATAGCCAAAATGTCGTCTAAATGTGCAGTCAGAAGTTTTAAAAAATAGCTTTATTGTTTTACCAGCATTGCCATTTAAGTTTATGGTAACTGCACTCCAATTTTTATACCACACAGGCGCATTTCCTTCTATAACTGGCGATTCTTGAAACCCGGGAAGCGGTGTGCCAAATGGAAAAAACGAAAATGAAGAACAGCTTATAGTGTTACCATCAGTTAAATTTGTAATTTCAATTTCCATACGAGGCTGCTCATTTTCTTTATGATTAGGATCTTGAAATACTACTGCATAATTATAAATAAGTGTATAAATATTTGCACCAGGTGGAATTGTAAATTGATAAGAAATACCTTCTGCCTCTGCACCACCGGTATTATTTCCAAGTTTAATCGAATGTCCACTCCCGTTAGGACAGTTTATGGGGAAACCTCCATATTGATCTACTCCATCTCCAGGAAATGATGACATCATAGTATGTCTCCCATCAATTGGACTTGATGGAGATAAAGAAATTACATTTTGTGAACCAACAGCTGCTACACCTCCGGTATAACATTGCCATCCTTCAAAATTCCCATATTCAAAATCAATATTTGGTGGGCAGTTTTGAGCTTTTACAAAAAGACTTAGGCATAAAAAGAGTGATACAAAAAAAGTTTGTAGAACGAAAACAAAAAGCGACCCAGCGCTAGAAATTTTAAAGTTCAGCACATAGATAAATTATTACTCTAAAGTTAAGATTAATTATAAAACCATTATAGAATAATAACGAAAATGTGCACAATTAGGTTGCTTGCGAAAAAGTTATAACTGTGAAAAACAAAAAATAGGTTTAATAGGTTGGTTTAGCTTTAAAATTTCACTCCAATAGTTGCCATTATATTTCCTGTTTGCTGCTTTACATCAGCATATACCGTTTGTGCATTTTGTAAACGATAGGGTATATCAAAATCTTTAGTGAGTAATTGTACATAAGTTACATCTATAAAAAACCCTTTGTTTCTATAACCCAAACCACCGCTCAATGTCATTTTATTTGCTTTTGATGGAGCATCTTTATATGGATTACCATAATAGCCAAAACCAAGGCGTCCCATAATGGTATTAAATTTTATTTCGCCACCAACTCTTACATTAATATTGCCTTTGTAAATATCTTTTATAACGCCATTCAATTGTTTGTAATAAATTTTTTCATCTTGGGTTGGTTGCTCAGCATCGCTACTAAACTTAGTGCCATTGTGCTTTACGTATTCTATATCTGCCGAAATAAATCCTCTTTGTTTTGTTACATCTTCTATTTCTCTAAAAACATAAGAGCCACTTAGCATTACTTTCCAAGGAGAATTTTGTATGTATTTTGCTTTGCCTCTTTGCCCATTTGTAAAAGAGTCTGACGACACTTTAAAACTACCAATGGGATTTTCCAACTCGGTTTCTAAAAAACTTTGCCTCGCATCTGTAAGCGACATGTATGAAGGCGTGTGTATGGCAAGTCCTAGACGAATATATTCTTTTGGGCGATAAATAATACCAAACTTACCGTTTATACCAGCTCCTCTTGTAGTAAAATTATCATTAAATGTAAATGACTTAAAATGGTTTGTACTGTTTGAAGATGTATCGTTTTCTTTAAACAAAGTATTGCTTTCGTAATTTACAATTGGAATGCCGATGGCAACTCCCCAAAGCAATTTCTCACCATCGTTGCCAGAGTATGCAGCGCCAAGTTCGTACATTCCGCCTTTGGTTGTTTTCGTCATTTCTTGTTGCAGGGCTTGCTTTGCATCTAAAATATATTCTGGAGCAGCTTTTATTACAAGTGCACCATTTACCCTTACGGTATCTACCAAGTAAGTGTATAATGCAGGAGCAGCTGTGTATGGAGCAGTAGAATTTCTATCTAAAATAGCATCAATACTTTTTTTGCTATTAGCAAATTCTTCGGCAAACTGCTCACTAAACGAACTGTAATTATTTAAACCTTTGTAGTGAATGCTGTTATTAAAATTTGCATTTTGTGTAAATGCTATTGAAAAAGCATTGCTTCTATTGTCGTTATTTGTGTTTGGCAAAGCCCATGCAAAACCAGTAGTGCCAAATTGAAATGCATTTTTATTTTCGGTTAATTGCGAACTTCTATAATCTGTTTTTATTTTATTAAAAGAAAAACCTGGGGTAATGGTAGCTTCGTTAGTTCTATAAAAACCAATACCAGCAGGGTTTACAAAAGTTGCAGTCATATCGCCACCCAATGATCCTATAGCACCTCCAATGGCAAGAGCACGAGCTGTACCATTTTGATGAAACCAACTATAGCGTATAGCATCTTCGGGTATTTGTGCAAATGATTTTGCGCAAATAAAAAATATAAATATGGAAAATAATTTTTGCATAATAATTACATTTCACTTCTTTTAAAAGCAATTGGATTTATTGTTTTTTGTGAAAAAATTAATTACCTCCTCTGCCTGGCCTTGTAACAGTGCTACCAGAAGAAGATGGAGTAGAAGAACTAGAACTAGAACTTGAACTGTTGCTACTGTTGCTACTTGGTGCAGGCGTGTAAGTTCTTGTTTCGCTTCTAGACGGCTCTGTGTAAGTACGTACTTCGTTATTGGTGTTTCTAGTATTTTGTGTGTTACTATTATTGTAGCCTCTTATTGCAATCGTTTTTACAGTGCCATATCCTTTTGTAGGTGTATAGGTTGTAACAGTATTGCTATATGCACCAAGGTTTGCAGTACGTATGGTAGTATTTTTTGGGTTTACATATTTTACTCCGCCAGCATAAACTGGGTAAGGATAATAAAATGGGTTGTAATAATAACCATAATTGTAACCATACGCATAAGGGCTGTAATGACAATCGTAATCGTAGTCATAATCTAAATTACGCCATCTTGGGTCGTGTATTGCCATGCGAATTTGTCTGTCTTCACTTGTGTAGTCGTCTCTGCGTTCGTATCTATTTTCAGATTCTTTTTCTACAATTACTTTAGATTTTGAAAAATACAAATCGTCTGGTGTTTGTCCGCTTTTGTATGCAGTGCTGCAAGATGCTAAAGTTGCAATAGATAATATAAGTAGTAATGTTTTCATCTTTTAAATTTTGATAGGTTAAAGATAAATGATAAGTATGATACCATTATACATTAGACACTTTTTTAGCCCAAAATGTTGTTAAAGATGTGCTAATGATTTGTGGGGTACATATTTTGGATGTGGGTATTTAGCACAATTGGGTTATTGGCTGCATTGTCAATACTACTATTTAGTGTTTCAATATTGGGCATAGTAGCAGCCGTTGGCGAAAACCTTGCTGTATAAATATCGGCGTATAGCATACGCAACATATCCATATTATTGGTAGTATTACTATCTGTAAGCAAGCCATTGTAATCTTCTCTATCTGCCATATCGGTGCCCCAAGCCGATAAATAGCCTGTGGGTATTAATGCTTTGTTTAGTTGCGAAAATAATTGTGCAAGATCTTGTCTTGAAGTATCTATTTGGCAAAAGCTTTGGTATGTGCATAACAATACTGTTATGAATAAAAATATTTTTTTCATATAATTTTTTTAAAGTGTTAATGATTAATTTTTTTTATCGAATCGTCCTTGTGTAATACGAATAGTGTCGCAAGAAATTTGAGCATCAAAAAGTTTCATTTCAAATTCACCAGATATAATTCCATTTTGTAAATCATATCGAGTAATTTTTAAATACCCTTGCTTGAAATTATTATTTGAACTTACAAAATAACAAATATTGCTGTTTCCATCCCTAGTATAATATGGATAAATTTGCGATACCCCATTGATAATATAATTACCAATTCCATTAACACCAAATGAGCTAAAACCAAAGTCGGTTTCAATATTATTTTGATAGGAGTAAGTTCTTAAATCAAAATTGTTATTAGCTCCTGGGTCAATAATAACTCTATAATTTGGGTAGGGGTTTGTATAACCTTTGTTTACAAAAACTTTTCCATTTACCAAACAACCAAAAGTATTAGCGCCTGTTTGTGTGGCAGCGGGTAATTGGTCTTCGGTAGTAGCACTGCTCTTGTTTTTTTTGCAGCTACTACCAATAAATAAATTGCTACATAAAAATAAAATAGCAATAAACATTACATTGTGTTTCATAATAAAGTTATTTAGTTATAAAATTTTACATACAAATATGTATGTTCTTAATTATTCTATAATTGTTCGGGGCGGTAATGTAGTAATAGTAAAAATAGTATTTCTTATGCTGTGGCTTACATCAGCATCTATTCTATTTCCTTTTATTTGGCGGGGTTTTGCCATGTGTTTGTTTATTACTACATAAATGTAAGTTTAAATATTGGTAATGTGATTCATAAGAGTCTGTAAATTTTCTAAGATTGCATTTTGCATTCATGAGACACGAACGCAGGCGTAGGGGTGACACCTTTTTTAATACAGCTTTTATACTATAAAGTTTACAATAAAGGTTTCACCTTTTGCGTCAATTTTAAATGCCCCATTTGGGATGACTATATAAATAATCGTTATCTTGGTTACAATTTAACACCCATCGTTTACTAATATATGTTCGTGTAATGGAAATTGTAAGAAAGTACAGTGATACAGCGTTGATAGAAGCTATTAAATCGCCCCAAAAATTGGATTTAGATAATGCTATTAAATATATGTATCGAGAATATTTTAACATGCTTAAAATATACACTTGCCAGAATAGTGGAAACGAAGAAGATGCACAAGATGTTTTTCAAGAAGTATTGGTTGCATTTATTGATTTGGTACAAAAAGATAAATTTAGAGGAGAGTCTAGCATAAAAACTTTTTTGTTTACTGTAAACAGAAACATTTGGTTGAATGAATTAAAGAAGAGAGGTAAAGCAGAAAAAAGGAATATCATATTTGAAAATGAAAAAGATGTAGCAATGTTGGATGTTTCGCATGTTATTTCGCAAAATGAAACGAGAAAACAAATATTAAGAATTGTAGATGAATTGGGAGAAACTTGTAAAAAGATATTACTGACTTTTTATTACGAAAATTTATCGATGAAAGAAATATTAGAACAAGTAGATTATGAAACTGAACAAGCCTTAAGAAATAAAAAAAGTAAGTGTTTAAAACAACTAGAACAATTATTGACAGCCAACCCTATGATGGCAAAAACCTTAAAAACTGCATTGCAATATGAATAACAATAATCCCAATAGCGACATCTTAGTTCAATATCTGGACAACGAGCTTTCGCTAGAAGATAAAACCAATTTGGAAAACCAATTAAAGCATGATACTGTTATGCAACAAGAATTACAAAACCTATTCTTAGCAAAAGCAGCCATTAAAACCTACGGATTAAAAAAACAAGTAGGTATCATTCATACAGAAATGATGAATGAAATGGTTGTAGAAAAATCTTCTCCATCACAAAAAGGAATTGTTAGAAGAATAGCAAGTATAAGTATGAAAGTAGCGGCTGCTGTATTTATAGTAATGCTTGGGCTAGGGGTTTATCAATATGCAACCATTACGCCGGATAAATTATTTGCTAGTAATTATAACCCATATACTTTAAGTGTAAATAGAGGCGCAATAGAAACAAATGTGGTGGAAAAATTATTTCAAGAAAAAAATTATACTGCTGTTATTACTCAGTTTGAAACATTAAAAGAAGCTAGTACAAAAGAAAATTTTTTAGCAGGCGTTGCTTACATGGAAGCAAATAATTATAAAAATGCCATTACAGTTTTCAATAAAGTTTTATCAACAAATACTTTGAATAATACGAGTATATTTAATGATGATGCACAATATTTTTTAGCATTAAGTTATTTAAAAAACAATGAGGTTGCATTAGCTACACCAATTTTTGAAGCCATTCATAATAATGCAAATCATTTATACAATGATAAAGTAAGCAATGCCTTTATGCGCAACTTAAAACTAATTAATTGGAAATATTAAGTTACAGAACCACTATATATTTCTTCTTTTTACCCTGATGGGCGGTGTTTTCACTGCCCATTTTAAATAATAAAAAGTACCAAACAATACAATAGAAATAATTCCAACAGCCCACATCCAAACTGACAAATTCGTTTTATTTTCTGGCACACCCGTAAGCACCAAATGTGCCCAGTAGTTGGGGCTTTTAAATCTTTTTTCTATTTCTGGCGATTGTATATAATCAAGCTTTGCTTTTTGTAAAGAAGTAGCAACATCTGTCCCATCATTATAGTAATTATAAAAGCGCTGTATAATCCATGCTGTAGACTTATCATCTGCCTTCCACAATGAGCCTATTATGTTTGGGCAGCCTGCATATGTAAACGCACGAGCAAGGCTCATTAAACCTTCTCCTTTTGCTAGTTTGCCTGTACCAGTTTCGCATGCACTTAGCACTACTAGTTTTGTAGCATCTAGTTTTAGGTTATAAATTTCTTCTACATACAAATTGTTTTCGGTAGCTGGCAAACCTGTAAGAGGGTAGAAGGCTATTATAGATTTTTCTGGTATGGTATCGTTTACGATGGTATGTGTAGCAAGGTGAAGTATGCCAGCTTTTTCTGCAAAAGCAAGAAAGTTTTTTTTAGTTGCTGCACTATCCATCAAAATATTTCCTTGCAAGTTTTCTATTTCATTTTTGGTGAATTCCAATTTTGCAAATTCTTCAGTTCCTTTGCTAGCAAAGGGTGCCATAGCAAGTGTTGTTTTATTTGTTTTATTGCTTTTTATATCATCTCTTAGCAATGCTGTTGAGTATTGATATTGTACTTTATATTTATCCAATACAAAATTCCCGGTTTCATCACTCAATGCTTCAAATGGTAAATTATTCAATTCATCATCTGGTACAATAAGTAGATTTTCTACATTTCTAATTTTATTTAAAACAGGTTTTATGGTTGCATTGTATAATTGAATAGAGTAATTTTCGCCATCATATTTTTCTTCTCCTTTATAATTGTTTAATGATGCTTTGAGCGATTTAACGGTAATAAAAAATGTAGAATCAATATCTTGTTTTACATAGCTTAATTCATTTGATGTAATACATAAAATAACCATTTCGTTTTTTGACAAATGATAAGAGAGTAGCGCCGTTTTTTTACTCAGTAATTTTTGTACCTGTGCAACTGAAGGAATTGATTTTGCAAATTTTTTGGCTTTATACCCTGGCAATTCATTTATTTTATCTTGTAGTTTTCCAAGCTCTATTTCGTAATCTCTTATATCGTTTTTTATTTTTTGTAATTGGCTGCTGTCGCTTATTTGTGCTGCTTTTAACGAAAGTCGTGCGATATTGGTTTTAATAGAAGTTTCTTTTTCAAACAAATCAATATTTGTACCTGTTTGATTCTTTATGGCAGATTCCTGCACATTTAGCGATAATATACTTGCCTTGTTTTGTTGGTCAAAATTATAAGCTTCTTCTAAATAGATTTTATTTTTTGTAAGTTCATACAATTGTAAACTAATATGTATTGGTTTGTCGTGTACTTTATATTTTATTTTATTCAAAAATAATCTAGCTTCATCGCTATCATAAGTTTTCTCTACATAATCAGCCAGTAAAAATGCTGAACGGTATGCATTTAGTGCAGCATCCAAAAAAGTTTGTTTTTTATCTTGTTCGTATAATTTTGCAAAAGCATCTGCTTTTGCAATAAGGGTGTTAAAAAGATTTATATAAGAAAATACACCACTAAAAGTTTGTGGATTTTTGTAAATGTCGGTGTCATTATAATCTGGATAGAATTGAAGTATTGCTTGTTGGTAATTATCAATTGCGTCTTTGTAATTTTTTTCAATAATAAATTTATCTGCTAAGTATTGAAAGGTATTTCCATGGTTTTTATTCTTTTTTAAAGCATTCCATTTCTCATTTTCATCAAAAGCCTTCATTAAATATTTTGTAGAAGAATCTAGTTTGCCAAGTTGAAGAAATGCACTTCCCATTTTATTAAACAATAAAATATTTTGACTATTGGTATAATACACTTTGTTAAAAAATACGATTGCCTTTTTTGCATTTCCAATAAGCAAACTATTATTACCCATGCTTACTAAAATTTCGTTTGTATTGCTATTATAGGGAAGAATAGATTTATAAATAGAATCTGCTTCAGTGTATTTATCTAATCTCTGAAAGCATATTGCAATATTGAGTTTGTATTTTATTAAAAAATCAATATACGAAGTATTGGTAGGAAGAAGCAATTGTATAGCTTTTTCGAAATAATTTGTTGCTTGTTTATAATTACCTGTTTCAAAAAACATTGTGCCAAGCCTATTATAGAGCCTTTCTTCTTCGTTGAGTGTGATAGCATATTTTTCACTTATTTTTTCTGCTTTTTTATAAAAAATATATGCAGAATCAAATTCATTTTGGCTATAATAAATGCTTCCAATAAATAATAATGGTTGAAAAAGAAATGAGTCGGCTAATGATGTATTTTTTTCTTTTAAAATTATTGCTTGCTGGTATTCATTTTTTGCTAATTCAAGACTATCGAAATAATGGAAAAGAAGACCGGTTTTAAAATGCGTAAAAAAAGCAAGTGAATCATCACCTGCTTTTTCTATTTCGGGTATTACTTTTATGAATAAAGAAAGCGCTTGTCTATTTAGCTTTTCTTCAAATGCCTCATCTACATTTTTTTTTGAAGAATTGTTTTCATATTGATTGAACAATTTATCAGCTATTTCATATTGTTTTTTATAACTTGATTCTTTATTTAATTTAGTTTGTGAAAATGCAAATGCTAATAACAAAATTAAAATAGAAAAAACCAAAAATGAGCGCATGATAAGTCGAGTTTTTTTTAACTCATCAAATATAACCATGTAAAAAGGATTAATCAAGAATTACTACACATGGTGGTCTTGGTCTTGCAGTTGCCTGATTTGTTGTTGTTTCAGTGCCTCTGTTTTGGGCAGCTCTCAAAATTGTTCCTGCATGATCTATATTGATGATATCCCATAAGTATTGAGGAATATTTGAAT
>JAYTGY010000282.1:0-6034 GCA_043733065.1 Ferruginibacter sp. | reverse complement strand
TCACCACTAATTAAAAAGACTTTCGCATTAATGTGAAGGTCTTTTTAATTATAAAATAATATATTTTTGCAGCATGGCAATTTACATATACATTATTATAGCTTTTGTGGCTGGTTTTTTAGTAGCATTCATTATTCAAACAATGGCTATACAAAAAATAAAAAAGGAATATAAAAGCGCTCAAGGGCTTTTAGAAAGCGAAAGACTAAAAAAAGAAACAGCACAAAAGGAAAATAGTTTTTTAATACAATCGTCCGATACGCATTTACTTACTACCAAAGAAAGATTACGCAAAGCCGAGGCAATAGCTAAGCAAATGGATGCCGATATTTTATTGCTGCAAAAAAGCAATGAAGAAACCGAGGAACTTTTAGCAAAAGGCGAACCTGCATTGCACGAATTAAAACTAAAACTCATCGAGGCTAATAATACCATTGCTAGATACAAAGCACAACTCGGCGAAAAATAAATCTTACTCATGAAAATTCAACTGTGGAGTATAGGCAAAGCGCACGAAAATTTTGTGAAGGAAGGTGTAGAACTTTTTACAAAAAGAATATCCAATTATTTTCCTGCCGAATGGAATATTATACCCATGCCAAAAAATGCTGGTATAATGGAACCAGCTATTTTAAAAATAAAAGAAGGAGACGCTATTCTTGCAGCACTTAATAAAGATGATTATTTAATTTTACTAGACGAAAGAGGTAAAACTTTTACAAGCGAAGCTTTTGCTGCCTTTATAGAAAAACGTGCTGGCGAAAGTTTAAAAAATATTGTTTTTTTAATTGGTGGTGCTTATGGTGTAAGCGACGATGTAATGAAGCGAGCCAATTTTAAATGGAGTTTATCCAGTCTTGTTTTTCCACATCAATTGGTACGACTTATACTTGCTGAGCAAATTTATAGGGCATGTAGTATTATGAGGAATGAGAAGTATCATCACGCATAAAGAAAATATGCAAATGTGAAAATATGCATATATGCAAATTTTGTAAAATGGGGGACTTAATTTTAGTATCAAGTCCCCATTATTAGTTATTAATTAAAAATTAATAATTATTTTACTCTTGTCCAAGTTTCAGTGTTATCAATACCTGCAGCATTTTTTCCAACAATTTTTATTTCACTGTTGTTAACTACAATTACAGTTGCAGGTAAATAACTAAGTGTACCAGTTGTACAGCTACTTGCTGAATTTTCGATAGTGTAACCGCCTGCTTTATCTGTTTTAATGGTTTTCCACTTTACATCTTTTTCTCTGTAGCATTGTGTATTATTGGCTACAGTAGTAAGTGTACCTTGCGAAATAAATGGCGTAACAGTTACAACACTATTTAACAAAGTGTTTTCAGGGATATTGCTATTTAATTGCCATTTACCATTTAAAGAAAACACGGCACCACCTGTTGTGTTTGTTGCTTGACGAACTGCATCGCAACTTGCAAAAGAAATAATAATTACTGCTAGCGCTAAAAGTTTAACTGTTTTCATAATAATGTGTTTTAAATGTTATGGCATCTAATTTTCAAATTGCATACCAACTTTGCATAAAACAATTTTGTTTTTACACCTTAACAAAACTTTGCATAATCTTTTTGCTTAGCTTTATCGAAAATTATACCTTATGGATTTTGCTCAATACCCAATTACCTATTTAATTATAGCTGCAAATGTTATTTTTTCTGTTATGGGTTTTTCAAATCAAACATTAATGGCCAAAACAATTGGTTGGCCTTATTACGAAAAAAGAGAAAAACAGTATTATCGTTTTATAACATCTGGCTTTTTGCATGCAGATTGGATGCACCTTATTTTTAACATGTTTACTTTTTATTTTTTTGGAAGAAATTTAGAAATTATTCTTTCTGCACCAGGTCTTGGTGGTGCAGTATCTTATTTGGCTTTATACTTTTTAGGAATGATAGTTGCAGATGTGCCAAGCTATTTTAAACACAATGATGATGAAGGCTATCGTTCGTTAGGTGCTTCTGGCGCTGTATCGGCAGTGGTTTTTGCTTCCATTATTTTTAGCCCGTGGACAAGTATATATTTGTATGGTGCTATAAAACTATCAATGTTGCTCTATTCAATTTTATATGTAGGATATTGTGTTTACATGGGCAAAAAAAATGTTGGAAACATAAATCATGATGCACATTTGTGGGGCTCACTTTTTGGTTTAGCATTTACTATTGTATTGCTAGTTGTAAGTAGACCAGACTGTATTCCTTTTATTGTAGATGATTTAAAGAAATTTAGCGTGTTTGGGAATAATGACCAAAGCGCAGTTTTAGAACATCTTTTTTATTAGGCAATACTTTAAACCTATCATCAATTCTATAACCAACAACCCAAATAATTTTTTTATCGCTTTCCAACACCCACACATTTTCTTTTTCGGAAAGAGATAATTTTAAATCTATAAAGAAACGGCTTAGCTTCTTTTTTCCTTGCCTACCGGCAGGCAGGTTGTCCATGCCTAGCGGGTAAAAATAATCTCCTTGTTTCCATTTGCGAAGTAGTAATGGATATTTTAAATTTGTGGCATCTATAAATGCAGTATCAGTAGTAGTTACAAGGCTTTCAGGTTTTTCAACAATATTAATTTCTAATTTTCCACCTGCAAATAAAACAATTGGTTGTTCTTTTTCAATAAGATAATGCGACACATCTTCAACAATTCTCAGTGGCGAAATAATCAACCATTTTCTATTTCTTAAAATTCTATGCGTAGATGATGTAATGTATTTTCCCGATTCGCTAATCAATAATTTTTCTACTTCACCTACTTGTGCAGCTGTAAAATTGTATGCTGATATTATTTCGTAAATAATAGTTTGCAATGGTTTCGCCTTTGCCAATTTCAGTACAGGAATATGCATTTCATTCCCTCGCTTTTCCAGCAATTTTTCTTTAATAGCAATTATACTTTCGTTATAAATTATTTCTACATCTGCAAAACGCTCAATATTTCTCAAAACATTACTAGCAGTTTCAGGATATATTTTTTCGATAGCAGGTATCAATTCGTTTCTAAAATAATTTCTAGTATAATCACTCTCTGCATTTGTACTATCTGTTACAAAAGCAATTTTATTTTGCGCAGCATACACTTCTATTTCTTTTCGCCTTGCAAATAACAATGGCCTAATAATATTTTTTTGTTTTGACAAAATGCCCCTCATTCCTTTTATACCTGTGCCTCTAAAAAAATTCATCATTACTGTTTCTACATTATCATCGGCATGATGAGCTGTCAATAAATAATCGAAATTATTTTCTAGCAATACATCTGCGAACCAATCATATCGTAGATTTCGAGCAGTTTCTTCTATCGAAGTCTTTTGTTCTTTTGCAATAGTATTTGTATCAAATTCTTTTACAAGTATTTCCACTTTATATTTCTCAGCCAATTTCCGTACAAAATTTTCATCCCTATCACTCTCCGCTCCTCTCAATTTAAAATTGCAATGTGCTATAGCAAAATCATATCCTGCTTGTTTGCACAATTCGCACAACACAGCAGAATCCACACCACCACTTACAGCAAGCAACAGTTTATCTTTTTGTTGAAAAAGATTTTCCTTTTTTATGAAAGCAGTAAAAATTTGTAAAAGATTCATTGTTGTGCTATGTTTCCAAAACTAACGTTAAAGTATCATAATGTCAGTCTGAGCTTGTCGAAGACGGGTGATTATATTTAATACATTTATTTACAATTCTTCCTCACTAAAAACTCAACCCCGGCCTATCTCTTCTCGAATTTATTTGCCCCACTCCAATCAACTGATCACTTCTATCTGTAAAACTTTTATAGTAAACAAGTATAGTGTAATTATTTTCTGTTTCCCAATAATTCCCTTCCAGCGCATTTGTTTTATCTGCACCATTTTCATCTACAAGCGTGTATGTGTATGAGTAATAGCCTTGCTTTATAAACGTAGATACTTCGTACATTCCACTAGTTTCATTATACCGCATTTTATATTTATCATTTAATTCGTAGCCAGTAAATTGTCCACTCAAAAAAATATCTTTTTTATCAAAAGGTTTTCCACCAGGTGGCGCATAACTAAATTTTACTGTAGCATAATCGCCTTGCCAAAACGGATTTATACTTTCGTAACTAATAATATTGAACGTGCCATTATAGTCAGGATAATAAATGTAACGCTGCGCACTTCTATCCACATCCGGTTTCACATACATATTGGTAAACGTTTTTCCATAATCAGCATGGTCTATTCTATCACTTTGCAAAGTAAAACTTCTAAGGTCTAACCATCGCCACTCTTTACCACCGGGGAAGTTTGCAATATTTTCGTTGCTATAATCCAACACATTACCACGTACAAATGTGGGTACAATATCTTTTTGTGCATTATCCCAACGATTATTTTGCAGCACCACCACTTTTATTTGCTGTGCCGCACTAAAAGCATTTATATCTCCAGTGGTTATTGTAAACCGCACTTTTTGATATGCCGAAAAATTTTGTGCACCCAGCAATTGTACAACCGATGCATTTATAGAAGCCTTAGCATCTACCACCAACAACCGTTTTGTAAAAGCAAGATTTGCAGTATCACCATCTGTAAAAACTTTCAATAAATAATTGCCCGATTTAGTCGGCACCGAATTTTGGTCTGGCAAAATTGCTTGGTAATGCGTGTATCTTGTAAGCGCAATAGATGAGTAACGATAAGTGCTAATGCGGTTTTGCGTAAAACCTTTCAAATAATCAAATGGCGAAAGATCAACTGGTTTCCAATTATAATCGCACAATTGATAGGTGTAATAATAACTTTTGTAATTGCCTTCTAAGTCATCAAACTCAAGCTCAAAATTATTTCTATCGCCAAGGTTATACACGGGCAATTGTGTTTGATTACCATATTGAAACAATTGCGCAGTAGCAATGCAATTCTTATATATTTTGTCGGGCTCTTGTGCATTGCTTTTTATAGAGCCCATAAAAAACAAACCAGCAACTAAAAAAATTTTAAAATTCATTTACAGTTTTAATTATTTATTTTTGAAGATACAACAAAAATAACACGAATTTGGACGTTTCCTTCTTCATAGCTAAAAGATTAGCATCTGTTAAACAAAAAACCTTTAGCCGATTCATTATTGGGCTTGCCGCTACAGCCACTACACTCAGTGTGGCCGTTATGATTGTAGCCCTCAGTTTTGTAAATGGTTTTCAGCGAGTAATAAGTACAAAAGTATTTAACTTTTGGGGTCATATACGTGTGCAGCAAAGCATAGATGATAGAGGAAGCAGCGCCGAAGAGTATCCAATAAACGCAAACGATACGGTAGTAAAATATTTAAAAAGTTTACCAGAAGTAGTTTCCGTAGAAAGTTATGCCACCAAATCGGCCATTTTAAAATACGGAACCGATATTGAAAGTGTTTTCCTAAAAGGCCTAGATAACAAATATAATTTTGCAAGGTTGCAACCATTTCTTATAAAAGGAAAATGGATAAGCTTTGGCGATAGCGGTTATAGCCAACAAATAAATATTAGCAATTATACTGCCACACAATTAAAATTAAATGTAAATGACAGTTTGATTGTATATTTTTTTAAACAAGATGGCAGCAAAAAAACACGCAAATTAAATATTGCAGGTATTTACAAAACAGGCATAGAAGATTACGATAAAAACTTTGCACTTTGCGATATAAACCTCATTCGCCGTTTGAACGATTGGGAACCAAACCAAATTGGCGGCTACGAAATTTTGTTAAACAATTATAAAAAAACAGACAGCATAGCCGCAAAAATGTACGACGAATTACCAGATACTTGGTACGCAAAAAGTATAAAACAAATACAACCACAAATTTTCGATTGGCTCAATTTACAAGGACAATTAAAAAATATCTTACTCGTAATCATGGTTATTATTGCAGCCGTAAATCTCATTACATGCCTCATCATACTTGCGCTAGAGCGTACCAGCATGACGGGCATTCTCAAAGCAACTGGCGCAAAGGATTGGGATATACAAAAAATATTTCT
>JAYTGY010000281.1:0-2670 GCA_043733065.1 Ferruginibacter sp. | reverse complement strand
GTTGTTTTCGATTCTTTATCATATGCACTATATAAAAAGAAAACATTTTTGCCATATTTTTCAAAACCCTTTAGCACTGCATTTTTATCATCAATGGCTAATTCATTTTCTTTTAGGGTTTCTGTATTTTCATTTACAAGCATTAGTATTGGCGTAGTTTTTACACCACCACTAAACATTCCTCCGCCAGAAGATTTTAATTTGAGTACGATCGTTTTACCACCACCAATAGGCACAGCATCATCAAATTCGTATTTCAATTTTGCCTTATCGCCCCAAGACACATCAAATGTTTGAGCAAACAAATTTGCAGAAAAAAAAGACCCAATAAACAAAAATAAAATAGGTTTAATTAATTTTCTCATAAAGTATAGCTTTTTAGTTAGTTGAGCACAAATGTATGTATATTTGCTAACCAAAAAAAACTAGCTATAAAAATGAAAAAAAACATCCTATTTGTATTGCTTTTTAGCATTCTTGCTACAACAATACATGCACAAGAAACCGTTTATTTTAAAAAAGACGATTCTAAAAATTCTTCAAGAAAAAAATCGAAAAAGAAAACTGGCACTTCATCTGAACAAAATATTATAAAAGTAGCCCCTTTAAACTTTATTGTAGGTGTTATACCTTTTCATTATGAAAGAGCAATAAATGAAACATTTTCTATACAAGTTGGAGTTGGTATTACATCTACTAATTATATAAAAGATGCCGCAAGAAAAGCACAATCTGATAACAATAGCGATGTAAGTAGTACAGTATGGAATGGAATTAGTATTGACCAAACTTTAAGAAATGAAAACAATTCTAGTTCTTACAAAAACAGAAAATCATCTTTAGGTTATTTTGTAGCGCTAGAGCCAAGAATTTATTTTGCAAGTGAAGGATTAGATGGAGCTTTTATGGGATTATCGTTTAGTAAAACAAGATACAATTCTACATCACAAAAAGTAAATACAGGTGCTACAACTTCTAGCACACCTGCTTTTACAGCTGGTGCTTTTAATGGCCACGAAACTTTTACAGATGTATTTGTAAATTTTGGTACGCAAACTTTACACGATCGCATATCAGTTGAATATTCAGTGGGCTTAGGTTTAAGAAAAGTTACTGGCATTGAATACGCATTTGCACAAACTTATGGTGGCAGTGGTGGTGGTTATCAATTTATTGACGGTATTAGCACTTTGGATAAAACTAAACTAGGCGTTAATCTTTCTTTAAAGGTTGGTTATCATTTTTAAAGAATGATATTTCACTTTATAAAAAAACGGTTCGCACAATACGAACCGTTTTTTTATGAGAATAAGTTTATTGATATAGGCATGTAACTTGGTAAGCATTTTTCCGCTACTTTTGCAGCCAACAAAAAAACACAATTACAATGGCAACTACAACAGATATACGCTCGGGCCTCATTATAAAAGTAGATGGCAGCTTATACACAGTAATAGAATTTGGGCAAAATAAAACAGCCCGTTCGGCAGCTAAAGTTTGGGCAAAACTTAAAGGCGTAGATAATTCTCGTACAATAGAACAAACATGGAATTCTGGAGAAACAATTTACCCGGTACGTGTAGAAAAAAAAGCTTACACTTATTTGTATAAAGATGATACTGGGTATAGCTTTATGGATATTGAAACATTTGAGCAAATAACTGTAGCAGAAACAATGATAGATGCTCCAAGGTTTTTAAAAGATGGTCAAGAAGTTTCTGTGTCTATAAATGGAGAAACCGATATGCCAATGGCAGTAGAATTACCAGACAAAATCGTATTATTGGTAACCTACAGCGAGCCAGGTATGAGAGGCGATACTGCTACTAAAACTTTGAAACCTTGTACTGTAGAAACTGGTGCAACGGTAAACGTTCCACTTTTTGTGAATGAAGGAGAACTGATAAGAATATTGGCAAAAACAGGTGAGTATGTGGAGAGAGTAAAGGCGTAAGATACTAGATGTTAGACATGAGATTTTAGACAATATTAATGGGTAATGGCGAAAGTTGTTACCCATTATTTTTTGCCTTTTTTTGCCAGTTTTCGAGTTTTTTTGCCAGTTTTTGCCAATTTTTGGCGCTTTTTAGGCATTTTTATCCATTTTAAAAAATAATAATAATTGCCTTTTTTTACAATCATTCCCTACCTTAGCGTTCCTAAAAATATTGCAATAACCATTTAACAAACTAACATGGACATTAAGCAAATACAAGAGCTCGTAAAGCTCATCAATAAAACATCTATCGGAGAAATAACCATTGAAGAAGATGGAACAAGAATTACCATTAAGCAAAAGAAAGATCCTTCACAAAAAATTTATTCACAAGGCGCACCCGCAGCTTATAGCGCACCTGCAGCTCCACAACAATTAGCTGCTCCAGTTGCTGCAGTTTCGGCTGCACCAGTTGTAACTGAAGCTCCAAAAGCAGATAATTTAATTACCATAAAAAGCCCAATGATTGGTACTTTTTATCGCTCTGCTGGCCCAGGCAAACCATTATTTGTAAATGTAGAAGATGAAGTAACACCAGGCAAAGTAGTTTGTATTATAGAAGCCATGAAATTGTTTAATGAAATAGAAAGCGAAATAAAAGGAAAAATTGTAAAAGTATTGGTAGAAGATGCTAGCCCTGTGGAGTATGATCAGCCATTGTTTTTGGTGGAACC
>JAYTGY010000280.1:0-9747 GCA_043733065.1 Ferruginibacter sp. | reverse complement strand
TTTCAAATTACAGGCATGAATAAAGGTAAAAATACCATTTCAATATATAATGAGAACGCCAATTTGGTAAAGACCCTTAATGTAACCAACAATACAAATACTGATATTAGCCAGTTACCATCAGGTGTATATTTAGTGAAAATTTTAAATGAAAATGGTACATATTCAGTTGAAAAACTTGTAAAATATTAAATAGAATCGAAAATTTTTGGCAATAAAAATTTCCAATCATTTTCTTTTAAAATAAGTTGAATCTACCTTACAATAAATTCAGCTACTTAAGTGCCTTCCTTCTTTGGAAGGCACTTTGCTTTATAGATGGTCGTTTTTTATGGAGTATCAAAGAATATACTCATTATTTCTTTTATATTTTTATATGTATTTTCCATAGGAGTTTTTATGTCTTTTGTGGATATCCATCTTACTTCTACAATATCTTCTTCCGTTTGAGGGACTATTTTTTGTGCAGAAGAGCAAGAGAAATAAAACCAATGACTAATCTTTAAAATCGGTTTTCCATTTTCTTTGTAAATGTGATATGTTGCTCCTATTTTTCTTTTTAAAGTTAATTTATTTACACCAGTTTCTTCTTCAATCTCTCTAGCAGCGCAAGTTTCAATGGTTTCGTTGGTTTCTAATTTTCCTTTTGGTAAATCCCACTTGCCTCTACGAAAAATAAAAAGTATTTCTTTGTTTTCGTTTTGTACAACACCACCTGCGGCTTCTATAATTACAAATTGAGAGAAAAAATTTTCTTTCAAAATTTCGAAATCGCTAGATAAAAAAATGGCAGTAGAGAAATTTTCCGAATCTAATTGTTCGAGTAATTGAGCAGCACTAATATATTTATTTTCTAAAACGAGGGTGTCATCTTTTAGAGATAACTCTTGTAAATATTTAGAAAGCACATTAGTTAAGTAAATTGGTTTTTCATTTACAAAAATTTTCATTAACATAATCGTAAGTTATTTTGTAAAAATAAAACATATATACAATAATCATTTTCTATTTAATATATTTTTTTAATAAATAGATCCGATACTACATTTTTCATTTTTTTAAATTTAAGAAATGAAAATAAATAATTTGAACTTTCTATTAATTGATATATATGTAAAACAAAAAAGCCGCATTAAAAATGCAGCTTTTGTTTTCTGAGGTCCCTAGCGGATTCGAACCGCTGTAGAAGCTTTTGCAGAGCTTTGCCTAGCCACTCGGCCAAAGGACCAATTAAAATGCATAATTACGAATAACAAATTACGAATTACGATTTAGGTTTGCAAAAATAGGGAAATTTTTATCAGAATACTAAATTTTTAATCGAAATTGAGTGCTTAAATAAAATGTATGAATCGTATTGCAGCATCGGAGCTTATTATCAATAGTCGTGGAGCGGTTTACCACGTAAATTGCCGCCCCGAGGAAATAGCCACAACCATTATTACCGTTGGCGATCCTGATAGAGTAAAAGAAGTAAGCAAACATTTTGATAGTATAGAGGTTACCAATAATCATAGAGAATTTGTAACGCACACCGGCTATATTGGCAAAAAAAGAATTTCAGTAACAAGTACAGGCATTGGACCAGATAATATTGATATCGTTTTAAACGAACTAGATGCTTTGGTAAACATAGATTTTGAAACAAGAACCATTAAAGAAAAATTGACACAGCTAAATATTATTCGTGTAGGTACTTGTGGCTCTTTGCAAAAAGAAATTCCTGTAGATAGTTTTGTGGCGAGTACGCATGGGCTTGGGTTAGATAATTTAATGAATTTTTACCGCCATACAAATAATGATGAAGAACTGCAGTTGCAACAAGCTTTTGTAACACATACTCAAATGGATGCTATTACAAAGCCATATATTTTTGGTGCTAGTCCTGCTTTGCTAAAAGAATTTGTTGATGGTATTCATCATGGCATAACCGTTACTTGCCCTGGGTTTTATGGCCCACAAGGTCGTGTGTTGCGCTTAGGGCTTATGCAACCAAATCTTATAGATAGTTTAACTTCATTTACTTTTGGGCAACATCGCATCTCTAATTTTGAAATGGAAACATCTGCTATTTATGGTTTAGGAAAAATGCTGGGGCATCATTGTTTATCTTTAAGCGCTATTGTAGCCAATAGAATAAGCAAAGAATTTAGTGCCGATGGAAATGCTGCGGTGGAAAATTTAATTATAAAAACTTTAGAAATAATTTCAGAAAAAATATAATGGACACAACATTTAGCAAATACCAAGGCACTGGTAATGATTTTATTATTATTGACAATAGAGAAAGTAAAATTGAAAATTTAGAAACACAAGTCGTAAAAAAACTTTGTGATAGAAGATTTGGTATTGGTGCCGATGGATTAATTTTATTGTGCAACAAAGAAGGGTACGATTTTGAAATGATTTATTACAACTCCGATGGAAATTTGAGTAGTATGTGCGGCAATGGTGGCAGATGTATAGTGCGATTTGCATACGATTTGGGTATGCATAAAAATAATTACCATTTTTTAGCTGTAGATGGCGCACACGAAGCAAGTATAGATTTGGATAATACGATTCGCCTAAAAATGCAAGATGTAAATGATGTAGAAGAACATGCGGATTATTCTATTTTAAATACTGGCTCGCCACATTATGTAAAATTTTGTAGAGGTGTTAGACATTTGGATGTGAAAAAAGAAGGACATGAAATTCGTTACAGCCATACTTTTGAAGAGAATGGAATAAATGTAAATTTTGTAGAAGTTACTGGGCCATATTCTATTTATGTAAGAACGTATGAGCGTGGGGTAGAAGATGAAACGCTTAGCTGTGGCACAGGTGTAACAGCTGCTGCTCTTGCAAGCGCACACAATGAAAGGGGTTTTAACGAAATTCAAGTAATTACCAATGGCGGAAAACTAAGTGTAGAGTTTAACAAAACCGACGATAAAAGTTTTGCCGATATTTATCTTTGTGGCCCTGCTAGTTTTGTATTTAAAGGAACTGTAAAAATTTAAAACCAATTAATGATTCAGTATTTTAACATAGTTGACCAACATACTGTAGCTACAGATAAACCTAGTAATGGCACATGGGTAAATGTATTGCCGCCACTAAAGCAAGAAGAGTTTTCGGAGCTTAGTACAGTTATGAATATTCCATTAGATTTTTTAAAAGATTCGTTGGATATTGATGAACGTAGCCGCTACGAAGCAGAAGACGATGTAAAATTGATTGTAATAAAAACCCCTACTGAAAACAATTCGTTTAACGAGAGTGATGCATTTTACATTACAATTCCTATTTGTATTATTCTTACAAAGGGGCAAATTGTAACGGTAAATTCTTTTGAAAACGAAGCCATTAAAAAATTTCTAAATAGTTTTCAAAATCGCCATCCTGATAAGCGAAATATGATGGTTCTAAAAATATTTGAAAAAGTAATAAACAATTATCAAGATCATCTTAAAGAAATAAACCAACGTAGAAATGCGTTGGAACAAAAATTGTATGCTGCCAATAGAAATGAAGAATTATTTCAACTTATGCGCATACAAAAAAGTTTGGTTTACTTTGTAACGGCACTTCGTAGCAACGAGTTATTGTTGATGAAACTTGCTCGTACTAATTTTTTACAATTAAGCGAAGACGAAAAAGATTTTTTAGAAGATTTAGTGATAGAAACATCGCAGGCATTAGAAACGGCAAATACATATACCAATATTTTGGTGAGTACGCTCGATGCATTTGCAAGTATCATAAGCAATAACCAAAACGAAGTGCTCAAAAGGCTTACCACCATTACACTTTTCTTAAGTATTCCTGTTTTAATAGCAAGCATTTATGGCATGAATGTGCCACTTCCGTTTCAGCATTCTCCATTTGCATTTTGGATACCCATTGCTATTTCGCTAATTATATTGGCTTATGTAGCAGTTAAATTTTTTAGTAGAAAAAAATAATACATGATTACAATTAGAGTTTATGGAATTTTAATAAATGAACAACAGCAAATTTTGGTAAGCGATGAATTAATACGTGGTATGAAAATTACAAAATTTTGTGGTGGTGGGCTAGAAGAAGGAGAGGGCACACGAGATTGCCTTGTTAGAGAATTTTTGGAAGAAATGAATTTGAAAGTTGAAGTTGGTGAACATATTTACACAACAGATTTTTTTCAACCATCAGCATTTAGAGCTGGCGATCAAATAATGTCTATTTATTACAAAGTAAAAGCGCTACAACCCATTATGGCACCACTTCGTAGCATTCCTTTCGATTTTGATGAAAGAGAAATGAAGATTTATGAAGAAAAAAAAGAAATAGAAACGTTTCGTTTTATACCCATGTGTGATTTTAATGAAGACTGTATGACTTTACCAATAGATAAAATTGTGGCCAAGATGATGCATACATCTTTTTATAAAATTCCTTATTAGCCAAAATTTTTAGAAAACAAAAAACCAGCAACATTGTGCTGGCTTTAATATATTTTTATGATAAGTATTAAAAATCCCAACCAGTTTTGTATGTTACGTCAAGTTGCTCTAATATTTGTTGTTCTGAAATAACTTTAGTTTTTTCGGGTATATCTGAAATAACTTTAATTGTTTCTGGTTTAAAAGTAAGGCTATTATTTTCAAATTTTTGGTAATTATTAAACAACACATTTAGGGTAATAAAATTCATTACATATGCTTGTGTTTCGGCGGGTAAGAATTTTTTTACATCCCAAAAACTTGGATTAGGTAAACCTGTTTTTTGCTTTGCTTTATACACATTTCCTACACCACAATTATAACTAGCTACTATTAATAAAATATCGTTACCCAAATTGCGAGTACGATCTCTAAGATAACGAGCAGCTGTGTTGGTACTTTTTACAAAATTCTTTCTATCGTCTTGTACAACTGCTTTTTTTTCTGGTATTATTGTTCCTGAAGCTGCGGCTAATAATTTTTCTTCTTCTAATTTCTTTTTTTCTTCTGACGATAATTGGCGCTCATAAGTTAAACCATACTCCTGCGCTACAAAATCCATTATTTGCCAATATCCTACAGCACCTGCACCAGATACAGCATTGCCATTAAAACCACTCTCCAATGGAAGCAATACTTGATACTCTTTAGTTAAACCATGCTTGCGTAAAATAGCAGCAACTTTTGGAAAATATTTTTTACTTTTCTTGTAAGTGCGAATCAAGTAATCTCTACGATTTTTCGAAAATTTTTCTATGTACTCTATTGATTGCTCTTCGTTTCCTTTTAATACTGCCGGATAAACAATATTAGCTTCTTTGGTAATATAGTTTATGGTGCGTTTTGTTTCTATAATATCAGTAGGTGCTTTTGTTTCTATAACATCGTTGGATGCTAATACAATTTTACCTGCCTCATTATTTACATCTTGTGCAAATGATGTATGAAAACTAATCGTAAACGAAAATAGTGCAAGCGAAATTTTTGAGATAGAAATAACAGTGCAATTATATTTTTTCATACAATTAATAATTGGATTACGTTAGCGAATGAAATTAGAAATTATTAACGTTGTATAAACCATATTATTGCATTTTATGAAAATTTTAAGAAATTGTTTAGCATAATAATTTCGTTATTAACTTATTAGGCTTTTGCCTAAACTATAAATAATATTTGGAAATAAAATATATCAATACTCTTTTTTGGTATTTATGGCAATAAAACCATTAATTTTTATTGCTCATCTGCCGATGGGCCATAAGTGCCTGGCACTGCAATACCAAGTAAACGTAAATACACACCAAGCTGCGCTCTGTGGTGTACACTGTGGTTGAGCACCCATGTGCGCATTACTTCTGCTTTTGGCATAGTAAAATAAATTACTTCTCCATTTCGCATAATCCATGGTTTTGCTAAATCTTCGTCCGAAGCAGCTTCTAAAATTTCTGTTGCTTTTGCTAAACATTTATCAAACTTTGCTAATAACTCTTCATTGCTGTTAAACAGTTTAGGTGCAAAATCCATTTTTGATAAATCGAGTTCATCCATTAATATGGTTTCTTTTGGCCATCCATAAATTTCGGCTACATGATTGGCAAGGCTGCCAAGTGCCATACTTTTTTCGTGTGGTTTCCAATCTTTTTTATCTGCAGGTACTTGTGCCAATATCTTTCTTGTGGCTATGCCTTCATGTTGCAATTCGGCAAGCATTTGTTGGGCTATTGTCATGACTATAATTTTAAAAAGGGTTTTGTTGAATACTAATATAAAATGGAAAATATCTCAATGTTTACGAATCTTTTTTATCTTCTTTATTTTTCACATCCTTCTTTTTTGCATCTTTCTTTTTCACAGGTTCTTTTTTATCGTTTTCATTTTTATCTTTTTCATTTATATCCCCAGCTTTTTTATCACCAGCTACAATAGTATTCACAACTGGCGGCGCTTGGCCTTTTTTTCTAAACGGGCATACAATATCAGTTTGCAGTTTATATAAATCTAATGGCTCTGTTGTAACTACAAAAGGATTATCAATATAAACCTCATATGACGACACTATTACTCTATTGTTTTCGGTTGCTTTTTCTTTGATGGCATCATAAGCGCCTTTGGTTAGGTCGTTTGGACCAAAAAAATGTGCAACATAAACACTATCTCCTCCAGTGCTTTTCATATACATGCCTTTACCTGGTTTTGCTGGAACATTGTTTACTGGTATGCCTGCCTCAAAAAAGAAAAATGTTTTTTGCATCGTATGCCAAGCCATTGGAGCTCCAGTTATTACAAGTTTGTTGGCTTTTATAACATCTGGTAATTTTTTGTTGTAGATATCAGTCAATTTTGCATACATGCCTTCTCTTGTTTTTGAACTATCTTTTAAGCAAAGCACCTGTCTTTTAATTTCCATACTGTCTTGCATATTTATAACTGCACCTTTTTGAGGTATTTCTGGCAAAACTTCTATTTTTTTATCTTCGACGGTAGCAATAGTTGGTGCGGATTTTTCCGTGCTGCTACCACAACTTGAAGCCAATAATAATAAATGGAAGAAAGCTAAAAAGGCAATGTTTTTTTTCATGATGTAAAATATAAGGGGCGACGAAAATAAGATTTTTTTCTAATTAAATGAACCTTAATTGATGGCATATTTTATATGACCGTAAAATTGCATTACTTTTGCAATTCGAAAAACGAAATATGTACAATATTACATTTAAATTTGAGCAGAAGGGACTAGAGCCGATAACGTTATCAAATATAGAGGGAAACCAATCGATACTGGAAGTAGCACTTAAAAACGACATAAATCTTCATCATAACTGCGGTGGCGTATGCGCTTGTAGCACTTGCCACCTATACATAGATAAAGGTGAAACACTTGTGGAAGAGCTTAGCGATAAAGAAGAAGATTTTATTGATAGGGCTATAAACCCGAGATTGAGCAGCAGATTGGGCTGTCAGTGTACATTGATTGGCAGTGGTGGCGATATAGAAGTTACTTTGCCAGATCAGACGCAGTTTTTGGGGGAATAGTTGCAATTAGCTAATTAGCTGATCCCGAAAAATCGGGACAAGTCGTGCTAATTTGCTAATGCTCCTTATGGAAGTCCTTTTGTAAATAGTTAGTATTTTATTGATAAATTATAAATTTTATTTGACAAGAATTTGTTGAAGTTTCGATTAAATAATTACATTTTAAAGTTTAAAAAATTAGCACATTAGCACATTAGCTAATTAGCACATTAATATAACCATGAGTTTTGAACTACCCATACATTGGAACGACTACGAAGACATTGCCATAAAATTATACGAGCGCTTTGGCGATGATTTTAACGAAGGCAAAATTTACAGACTTCGATTTACAGATTTACTCACATGGATATTAGAAATTCCGAGTTTCGTAGGCAAGCGTGAAGAAAGCAACGAAGGACATTTGGAAATGATACAAAGCACTTGGGTATATGAATGGAGAGATAACCAAAAATAATGCTGTATGAATGTGCTTGCGCTTTTTAAAGACATTAAACTATTTGTGTTAGATGTGGACGGTGTGTTAACCGACTGCTCTATCATTTTATTGGATAATGGAGAAATGGCAAGAACCATGAATATAAAAGATGGTTATGCACTACAACTTGCCATAAAAAAAGGTTACAAAATTTTAATAATATCTGGTGGCTCGTCCGAAGCTGTAAGAATGCGACTGGCAAGACTTGGTGTGCATAATGTAGAACTTGGCATAAAAAACAAACAGGCTGTTTTAAACAAATTTGTTGCAGAAAAAAAGTTAGAATGGTCGCAAGTATTGTATATGGGCGATGATATACCTGATGTAGCACCGATGCAAACCGTAGGTCTAGCTTGTGCTCCCGCAGATGCCGTGCAAGAGGTAAGAGCCATAGCGCATTATATTTCTCCAATAAATGGTGGCAAAGGTTGTGTAAGAGATGTTATAGAAAAAGTATTGAAATTGAATGACCATTGGAATGATACCGATAATACATCTTCTATTTGATAATTATTTTACAAGATAAATTATACAATGAAAATATTGGCTGCATTTTTTAGGTTGATGAGATGGCCAAATTTGGTTTTCATAATTATTACACAACTGCTATTTTATTTTTGTGTTTATACGCCTTTATTAAAAAAATTACCTCTGCAACAAGTTTCATTTTTATTTTTTTTGTTGATAATGGCATCTGTTTTTATTGCAGCTGCTGGTTACATTATTAATGATTATTTCGATATACAAATAGATGCCATAAATAAGCCTGATAGAGTTGTTATTAATAAATTTATAATGAGAAGATGGGCAATTATGTGGCATTGGATTTTGTCTGCAATTGGTATTGGTATTAGCTTATACGTTAGTTATAAGATAAAAGTATGGCCAATTTTTTTAATAAACATGTTGTGTGTTTTATTGCTATGGCTTTACTCAACTACGTTTAAGAAAAAATTATTGGTGGGTAATTTAATGATAGCTGCGCTTACTGCTTGGGTTATTTTAGTAGTGTATCTTTTTGCAGGTGCCGATTTGTTTTCGCTAAAAGGTTTTGCTGATAATGCTGAAAATCTTAATGTGCGCAAATTTTTTAAATTTACTTTATTGTATGCTTGCTTTGCATTTATAACTACACTTATAAGAGAAGTTATAAAAGATTTAGAAGATATGGAAGGCGATAGAAAATACGATTGTAATACAATGCCAATTGCTTGGGGAGTGCCTGCCACAAAGGTATTTGTGGGTGTGTGGATTGTGGTTACGATAGCCGCATTAGCAATAGTGCAATTGTACGCATGGCAAAGTGGTTGGTGGTTAGCAGCACTGTATATTTTATTGTTGGTAATCTTGCCGGCCGTTTTTTTAATTAAAAAATTGCACGCTGCCAATTTATCTGCAGATTATCATACTCTAAGTAATATTATTAAATTGATTATGTTATTTGGCATTTTATCGATGTTACTTTTAAAATTTGCATCTTAAGTTTTATGGAAAAAATAATTTTAGCATCACAATCTCCGAGGCGAAAAGAACTGCTATATTTAGCAGAAATAGATTTTGAAGTAATTGTAGCAGATACTGATGAAAGTTATCCTGCGGGTTTATCGTTTGAAGATACAGCCATACATATTGCAAAAAACAAAGCCTTGGCCGTTGCACAAAATAATGTTGATAGGATAATACTTGCCGCTGATACAATAGTAGTTTGCAACAATAAAATAATTGGAAAACCTATAAACAGAGAAGATGCCATTGCCATACTGACGG
>JAYTGY010000279.1:0-2801 GCA_043733065.1 Ferruginibacter sp. | reverse complement strand
TATAGTAAAATACATGCGAAGGAGCAGGTGGCTATTGTGGATACGGCGTTCTCGATTTAGTTCAAAGTTGAAGGTTGAAAGTTGAAGGTTTGCGAAAATTGTGTTTTATTTATAGAAGCGAATAATATTTTAAAAATGAAACAAAGAATTTACATTGATACGTCTGTAGTAGGAGGATACTTTGATGAAGAATTTAAAGAAGCAATACAAGCGTTTTTTGAAAGATTAGAGCATGAAGAAATTGTTTTTGTGGTATCAGATTTGTTAGACCTAGAGCTTGTGAATGCACCTGAAAATGTAAGGCAATTGCTTTTTAAATATTCGAATGATAAATTTGAAAGAGTAGAACTTTCGGAAGAAGTAGTAAAACTTGCGGATAAATATATTGAAGAAAAAGTAGTAGGGAAAACGAGTGTAGAAGATTGCAGACACATTGCATTGGCAACAATAAATAAAGTAGATGTATTGGCAAGTTGGAATTTTAAACACATTGTAAACTTGGATAAAATAAAAGGCTATAATTCGGTTAATCTAAAATTGGGTTACCAAATGATAGAAATTAGAAGTCCTAAAGATTTATTACATTATGGAAACGATTAAAAAAGAAAAAACTTTTGATGCAGTAAAAATGATGCGTGACATAAGAGACAAAGTGAGTGCTGAAACACAAAATATGTCTTTTGCAGAGTTGAAAAAGTACATGCAAGCATCAATTGAAAAAGGAAAATTAAAACCTGTGGGGAAATAATTGTTGGTTAATTATATAATCGATAATAGTGCATAATAAAAGCCAAATTGAAAAACAAAATTTCAATCCCGCATGATGCGGGACCACTGAAATTCAATCAAGGTACTTCAGCCGACTAACAAAAAATTAAAATATTAAATAAATAATCTGCGCCGTGGCAATCGTTGTTTCGTTGCGTGAAAAATTAAAAACATGTTTCAAAGTTTAAGTGAAAGATTAGAAGGAGCGTTTAAAAATATAAAAGGCGAAGGCCGCATAACCGAGCTCAACATTGCCAATACGGTAAAAGATATTCGCCGTGCATTGGTAGATGCCGATGTGAATTATAAAATTGCAAAAGAGTTTACCGACAAAGTAAAAGAAACAGCGCTTGGCGCCAAAGTATTGCTAGCCGTGAACCCCGGGCAGCAGATGGTAAAAATTGTGCAAGATGAATTGACGGCACTCATGGGTGGAAAAGAAAGTGAGTTTAATGTAAATGGAAACCCTGCCATTATTTTAGTAGCGGGCTTACAAGGAAGTGGTAAAACAACTTTTAGTGGTAAGCTTGCCAATTATTTAAAAACAAAAAAAGGTAAATCGCCATTGTTGGTGGCGGCAGATATTTACCGCCCTGCGGCCATAGACCAACTAGAAGTACTCGGTGGGCAAATAGGTGTAGATGTGTATAGCGAGCGTGAAAACAAAGACGCTGTAAGCATTGTACAGAATGCCATAAAAGAAGCTCGCAGTAAAAATAAGAATGTAATTATTATAGATACTGCTGGTCGCCTTGCGGTGGACGAAGTGATGATGACCGAAGTAGCCAATGTAAAAGCTGCGGTGAACCCAAACGAAATTTTATTTGTAGTAGATAGTATGACGGGGCAAGATGCGGTGAACACTGCCGCTGCGTTTAATGAGCGATTAGATTTTAGCGGTGTGGTATTGACGAAGTTGGATGGCGATACAAGAGGTGGTGCGGCGCTTTCCATACAATACACGGTGAACAAGCCCATAAAATTTATGAGCAGCGGCGAAAAGATGGATACGCTAGATGTGTTTTACCCCGAGCGTATGGCGCAGCGTATTTTGGGCATGGGCGATATTGTGAGTTTGGTAGAAAAAGCACAAGAACAATTTGACGAAGCCGAAGCAGCAAAGCTCGAAAAACGCATACGCAAAAATCAATTCGACTTTGAAGATTTTAAAACACAGCTTGGCCAAATAAAAAAAATGGGGAACATAAAAGACCTCATGGGTATGATACCTGGCGTAGGCAAACAAATAAAAGATGTGGACATAAACGACGATGCATTTAAAGGAATAGAAGCGCTCATCAATAGCATGACCGTTATTGAACGCCGCAACCCCGACCTTATAAACCCAAGCCGCAAAGCACGTATAGCCAAAGGCGCAGGAAAAGATATTGCAGAACTAAACGCCTTCCTCAAGCAATTTGAACAAATGAAAGGCATGATGAAAATGATGAATAAAATGCCGATGGGGAGGATGCCGGGGATGAGATAAGAAGATTTTTGATTTAAGATGTATAGATTTAAGATTTTATTTTATGCTTGCAGTTTTTTGAAATTGCAAGCATTTTTGTTTATAAAAATGCCTAGTCAATCTTCTACTTAATCTTCGTAGTTTCTTCCCCCTTCGGGGGAGATAGAGGGGGCGTTGGGGCATGAGCCTCAGAAGCCTTACTGAACTTCAGTCTCCCGCTCTCCATTGCAATAGGCTTCGTTCCTCGCCTATTTCCATTTCTATCGTGGCTAGGCTGAGCAGTGGAACTTTTTTCAGCTTTTATTGTGGAGTAGATTGAAGAGGATGATTGACTAATAGAAATAAATAAGGAATAGGGAATTTAAAAAGGCAAGCCATCATCTATTGGTATAATATTTTTTATTGCTGAACTAGGTAACGGTAAATTATTGACAACATAAAGAATTAAAATGTCATCGTTCGCCTAGGTTTGGTGCGCCACGAATGAATAACGTGAAAATGTTTATTCAATGCTATACAAAAGATGGAGGTAGGTCCTCCGCATACGCCTTGCAGTAGGGGTTTG
>JAYTGY010000278.1:0-2204 GCA_043733065.1 Ferruginibacter sp. | reverse complement strand
GCCATTTGTTTTATACAACAACAAACAGGCTTTATAAAACTAAACGAAGAGTCGTATTACATGAGCGTAGCACAAGCAGATGTAGATTGGCTGCAGGTTTTATGGGTAGATCTTGCAACGCTACTTATTTGTTTTATCACACTTATTATTCCTACTTACTTGGTAAAAAAAGTACAACCTGTAAAAGCAATAACGTTTAGATGACAATAATATTTTTTTAAAAAAAATATTATTGCCCGAACTAAAACACAGCTATGGTCAACATCGTTGTGTCACTCACTTCATCCACATACCATTTTTCATCTTTTATTATGCAATAGATTACGAGATAGATTATGCAATATTTTTTACGCTTTGTCAATCATTTACTTAATCTTGTTGGTTTCTCTCTCCGCCGATTGGCGGAAGGATAGGTGGGGCGAAGGCAAATAAAATAATCCCCGCTGCCACCCCAGCATTCAACGATTCTGCCGATCCAATTCTTTCAATAGAAATTTTTTCATCAGCCAAGGCAATAATTTCTTTCGAAATACCTTTCGACTCGTTACCAATAATGATAATGCCTTCTTTTATCTTTCCAATACTATTAATATTTTTTCCTCCAAGCACGGCTGCGTATTTTTTTATGTTGCTATGCTTTTGTAGCATTTCTTTAATATCGCCATACACAACATTTACCCTACCAAGGCTAGCCATGGTGCTTTGCACTACTTTCGGATTATAACAATCAGCCGTAGCTAGTGAACAAAAAATTGTTTTTACCCCAAACCAATCTGCTATTCGTATAATGGTGCCAAGGTTTCCAGGGTCTTGTATATCATCCAAAACCAATGTTAACGAATTGGCAATATTTATACTATTTGGCACCGTTTTTTTCTGAAAAACCGCCAGTACATTATTGGCAAAAGTTAATGCCGATATTTTTTCTAATTCATAATCTTGTACAATGCTAATCTTCTCCGAGAGTCTATTCAAAAGCTTTTTATCGAGTGCATCATATCCCATTTGAGTACAATAAATAGCCTCACATTCAAAAATATTATCCTCCAAAAGCTCGGTTACAACCTTTGGCCCTTCGGCAAAAAATGAATTAAATTCATCTCTAACTTTTTTGTGCTGCAAACTTTGGATATATTTGATGGTAGCTTTTGTAATCATAAATAAAATTTTAGGCAGATTATCTGCACTTAGCACAAAATGAGTCTTTTTCGCTTTAAATATATAATTTTTCTTTTACTGTTACTTTCTTCATGTACTTTTTTAAAAAAGGCAACTACCTTTTACTCTAAAGTTCCTAAAAATAAACCTTATTTAATAGAAAATAAAATTGTACGAGTAGATTGGAAATTTGATAAGCAAGAGGCCGATGCTGTAGAACAACGATTAAAAAACCAATTGGAAGATAGTTCAAAAGAAAAAGCGCCAAAAGAAATTTTAGGATTAAAGTTTATAAAAAATCCTGTTGTTTACGATACAGGATATTCAAGTATTTCTGCAAAAAATATGCAAGGGTCAATGTATCATCTTGGATATTACAATTCAACAGTTACATATTTGCAAGATACGGTTGGCAAAAAAAAGAATCAAATAATAGTAAAATATTTTGTAACCGCTGGCAAACCCACTTTAATAGATACGGTAAGTTATCGTTTAAAAATTCCTGAATTGCAAAGCATCGCTATCAATTCTCGTAATGAAGCATTGCTAGTGAAAAATAATCCAGTAACTAAAACGGCTGTACTATCGGAGATTAGTAGATTGGTAGATAGTTTTCGCAACAACGGCTATTACAAATTTACGGCAGCTGAGTTAAGGGTTAGAGGCGATAGCAGCATTGCTGCATTAACTAATATTAGCGATGATCCTTTTGAGCAATTAGAAGCATTAAATGAAGCGCAGAAAAAAAGAGATTCACCCACTGTAAAACTTGCATTTGTAATTGTAAAACCAGAAGACAGTACAAAATTAAACAAATACCTTATCAATAAAATTTATGTACTCTCCGATTTCAGGTCAGGTGATAATTTTATAAAATCCTCAAAGCTTATTGAGTTAAAAACAAAAAATTTAATACTTCGCTACCATCAATATTTATTTAGAGCATCGCTATTGGAACGCAATATTACACTGCACCCAGGCGATGTGTACAAACAAGATGAATATTACAAAACGCTCAATAACCTGTCTAGGGTTGGTGTGTGGCA
>JAYTGY010000277.1:0-13511 GCA_043733065.1 Ferruginibacter sp. | reverse complement strand
TATAGTAAGGTTAGTTTTTCTAGGCAAACGCTTGGTGCACTAAAAGCATTTTTGCAAAAAAAAGAAGTATAGCAAAAGTGTTAAAAAAGAAAGTATTGTGGTTAACGCATGAGGCAAATGTAAGTGGTGCAAATATTGCCTTGCTTGAATATGTAGATGCATTAAAAGACTCTTACGAATTCCATTTCATTCTTCCACACGAAGGCAACATGGAGAAAGCATTTAAAGAACGTCGTATGGGTTATTCTGTTATTTACCAATATGGTTGGGCAGTTTCTTTTTTGAATCCAATAGTAAAAAATAAACTGAAAATATTTGTTAGGAGTTGTATGGCAATATTTAAAACTTGCTTGCTTATTATAAAAATAAGACCTCATTTTATTTTTACAAACACACAGATTCCTTTTACAGCTTCAGTAGCAGCATGGCTAACGAGAAAACCACATGTGTGGTGGCTACACGAGTTTGGAGAAGAAGATTTTGGTTTTACCATTGGTTTTGGAAAAAAAGAAAGAGCCCTACTATGGATGCAAAAAAGTAAACTAATGATTGCCAATTCGAAAGCCATTTTAAATAAGTTTACGAGTTTATTACCTACAACTAATATTACATGTGTTTA
Source organism: Ferruginibacter sp. (assembly GCA_043733065.1). Taxonomy (GTDB): domain Bacteria; phylum Bacteroidota; class Bacteroidia; order Chitinophagales; family Chitinophagaceae; genus Ferruginibacter. The sequence continues at coordinate 12,892 of JAYTGY010000277.1, read as the reverse complement.
TCAACCAATATCAGTAAACAAGTTTTCTAATTCTGAAATTAAACTAGCACCCTATTTAATGTTTGGTCAATTGGTTTCTTCTAAGGGTCATTTGGAAGTGTTACAAGCTTTTAAAAAAAGCAACTATACTAGCAATGAAATGTTGCTTCATATAATAGGCCCTTGTGAGGATAAAGAATACCTTAATTTATTAAATGATTTTATAGAAAAAAATGATTTAATAAACAATATAAAAATTGAACAAGGCTTTTTTATAAAAGAAAATGTTATGCCAAAGTACCAATACCTTATTGTTGCTTCAAAAGCTGAAGCGTTTGGGAGAGTAATTGTAGAGGCAAATAAAATGGGGTTAAAAGTAATTGTAAAAAATAATGGTGGAGCAGCTGAACTTATAAATGAAACAAATGGTTTACTTTTTATTACTGAAAATGATTTGATTTCTATTTTTAATAATGAAATAAAAATGCCAACAGCAGAAATTAAATTTGTATATAACGAGCAAGCAGAAATTAAAAAATTGAAAGGATATTTGAATAGTATTTATGAATAATGAACAACCTTTATTTACAATTGCAACAATAACTTATAACTCTTCGCAATGGGTAAGGCAAACTATTGAGAGTATTTTATGTTCAACTTTTACAGATTTTGAATTGTTAATTTCTGATGATTGCTCTACAGACAATACTTGGGAGATTGTAAAAGATTATAGTGATGTACGAATACGCTCATGGAGAAATGAAAATAACATTGGCGAATATCCCAATAGGAATAAAGTGCTGAATGAGGCAAGAGGGAAATATATTTTATTTATAGATGGAGATGATATTTTATACAAAGATGGTTTACAAGAATATTCAAATTATTTAAGTGCATTCCCTTCCGCTTCTGCTATCTGGGGTGTATTTTCTGTCTATTTCGATTTTATTGTATTTCCTTATCAGTTTACTCCCTATCAACTAAGTAGAATAAATTTTTTTAGCACATATCCTGTTACAGTAGTAGGCTTTTCAGATTCGGTGTTTAATGTAAACGACTTAAAAAAAATTGGAGGCTTTGATGAAAGATTTGCAGTTGGAGATACATTTATCAAAAGAAAATTTGCCTGTTTCTATGATGTAGTATTAATTCCAGCTGGCAGAGCATTTTGGAGGCAATACCCATCGCAAGCAAGTAATAAGGTAAGAAGTTATTATAAAAACTTAATGGAAACATATACTATTGATAAAGAAATTTTAGATAGCACATATCATCCCTTTTCTAGTGATGAATTGGGGGTTGCAAAAGCTAATTTAAGAATACGTACAATAAAATTGATATTTAAAAATACTATTCAAAAGGCAAAGTTTTTCGATTTTTTTATATTGATGAGAAAATTATCCATATCATTTTTAGATATGAGATTACTTTTTAAAAAAGGCAATTATGCTTATAAGGCAGAGGCATCAGGTGTAAATCCATTAATGAATAATTATCATTTTATTAGAAAAGAAAACTTACATGCTTAAATTTTTATTTAAAGTAAGAAGAAAGGTTTTGGCGATATTTGTGCAGGTAACTAAAAGGATTAAATTTTATGAATGGAAAGTTTTATACCAAAACCGTTTTTTTGCATCTAAAAATATTTCTATTGGGAAAATGTTCTCTATTTATTTTGATAACTCCAAATCTATTGTTCAAATTGGTAGTGGAACAAGCTTTAGAGATTTTTGTCAAATTAGATCTGGCACTAATGGTAATTTAATTATCGGCGAGAACGTTTTTTTTAATAATAATTGTACTATAAATTGTTTTTCAGGAATTGAGATTGGGAATGATTGCCAATTTGGTGAAGCTGTAAAATTTTATGATGTAAATCATAATTATAAAAACACATCAAAGTTAATTTCTGAGCAAGGTTATAGTGCTGGTAAAATAAAAATAGGGTCAAATTGTTGGTTTGGCTCTAACGTAGTTATTTTGAAAAATATTACAATTGGCAATAATGTAGTAATAGGAGCAAATTGTTTGGTATATAAATCTATTCCAGATAATTCAGTTGTTACAATCTCACAAAATTTGGAAATTAAAAAAATAATATAGATATGTCAATTGAACGGATTGTACCTGGAACCATTGAGTGGGAATCATTTTATGCAAATCATATTTGTAGATACGAGTTTGCAAAAAATCAATTGGATTCTTCTATAAAGCATAATATTTTAGATGCAGCATGTGGTGTAGGCTATGGCAGTGCTTTTTTAGCAGAAAATAATTTGCTAAAAATTGTGGCCATGGATAAATCTAAAGAAGCATTGGAAATAGCAAGAAAGCAATTTCAAAAAGAAAATATATTGTTTATGGAAGATGACTGTAATACTTTGCAAACGGTATCTGTATATGCACCATTTGATGTGATTGTTAGTTTTGAAACCATTGAGCATCTGCCTGATTCTAAAAAATTCTTGCTAAATGCTTTTTCTTTATTGAAAGCTGGTGGTAAGTTAATTATTAGTTCACCTAACCAGCAAGTAAGTAGCCCGGAAGGAAACCTTACTTGGGATTTCCATGAAAAAGAATATGATGCAATTGAATTCTGTGATTTACTAACCCAAAGTGGATTTTCAAAAGTTAGCTTGTTTGGTCAGCATCTTTCAAGTATTGGTAAATTAAGAGATCAATTTAGGGCCGAACTAAATAAGCTAAATAGTAACCCATTTATTCGAATTGGGAAAAAGTGTCAACAATTGTTTAGGGGACATAAATTTGCAGGCATCTTACCAGAACAAGCAGAAGATTTTGAAATAATTGAATATAATGTTCAAGAGGATATAATAAAAATGGGTAAGAAAGGCCCCTTTGTTTTACTTGCTGTTTGTACCAAATAATGAAAATAATTTTTGTTTTAAATCATTTTCTACCCGATAATATTGCTGGTACAGAAATTTATGTAAAAACACTTGCATCATTTTTTTTGCAAAATTGGCATGAAAGTATCGTTGTTATCCCAAACCATGGCAATAATAAAACAGAAACATATTTTATTGATGGTATAAAAGTAATAAAATATGCAGAGCCTTCTATTGTAGATAGGGCTTTAATAATGGGCAAAAGAAAGCCTGATGGATTAAAGAATTTTTTAGAAATAATAAAACATGAAAATGCTGATATTGTACATTTTCACGAATTGGCGGGTAGTAATGGCATTACCCTTAGTCATGTAATAGAAGTAAAAAGATTGGGGTTTAAAATTGTTTTTACAGCTCATTTAGCAAGTTACAGTTGTAAAACAGGTAACTTAATGTATAAAGATGCATTACTGTGCAATGGAAAAATTGATGTAAATAAATGCACAAGATGTGTGTTGACCATTAAAAATAAGCATCATTGGAAGACAAATTTGCTATTTCCAATTTCGCATTTAAATTATTTATTGGGATTAAATACAACCAACTTAAATAGTTCTATTGGAACAGCTTTGGGATATCATTTTATCATAAAAAAACTAAAGGATGATTTACTAAAACTTGTTGATAGTTGTGATAAATTTGTAGTGCTAACCGATTGGTATAAGCAAGTACTTTCAGAAAACAATGTAGATGAAAGTATACTTGCATTGATAAAGCAAGGGCTACCAAGTACAGAGGTGGTTGTAAAAAATAATTCAAGTATATCACTCCCAATAAAAGTAATTTTTATTGGAAGAATTAGCCATTTTAAGGGCTTGCATATTTTACTAGAATCGATTAGTCATTTGCCATCTGACAAAATAATTTTAAACATTTATGGTAAAGATAATGATGATGAATATGCGAAGAAATGTAAGTTTACTGCTTCAAAATTAAAAAATGTACATTGGCATAATGTATTAGAACCTACATTGGTTTTACAAACAATTGTGAAAAATGATATTTTGTGTTTGCCTTCTACATTTTCTGAAATGAGCCCACTCGTTATACAGGAAGCTTTTGCGGCAGGTGTACCAGTACTTGCTTCCAATGTATACGGAAACGCAGAGCAAATAAAAGATGGTAAAAACGGATGGCTTTTTAAATTTAATGACAGCAACGATTTAAAAAATAAATTGCAACAATTAATAAATAAACCATCCTTAATTGAAAAAGCCAAACTGCATATAGCACCCGTAAAATCTTTTGAAATTGTGGCCTATGAGCATGAAAAAATGTACAAAGAAATTTTAGCAACGGTATGAAAACAATAAAGCAAGTAAACAATAAAGTAATAGTAAAAGCGGCTTTAGCAAAACCAAAATATGCAAAGCTTTTAGCTAGTATTGGTATTACTATTGAAACTGCAAGGCAAAACGCAATACGTGTTATTGATATTGAATTAGTGAAAGCTAATTTTGAAATTGGCAGGCACATTGTAGAATTTGAGCAACATGGAGAGGAGCGTGCAGAGTACGGAAGTGACTTGTTAGCAAGGCTTTAGAAGGATTTAACTTATAAATATGGCAAAGGATTTGGCAGGCGCAACATACTTGATATGCGTAGATTTTACATTGCATATCAAAAATGGCAGGCAGTGCCTGCCAAATTGAGTTGGACACATTTTATTGTACTGCTTGTCGTTTCTGATGCTGTATCAAGAAAGTTTTATGAAAAGCAATCGGTACATGAAAACTGGAGTTATAGAGAATTGGAAAGGCAAATAGATTCATCCTTATTTGAAAGACTTGCTTTGAGTAAAGATAAAAAGGGTGTACTGCAACTTTCAAAGAAAGGTCATATTATAGATCATTCAAGAGAGATTGCAAAAGAACCTTATGTACTCGATTTTTTAAAAATTCCCCAATCTTTAAAAGTTACAGAGAAAGACCTTGAACAAAAAATTATTGACAATCTTCAAATGTTTTTGTTAGAACTTGGGAAGGGGTTTGCGTTTGTAGCAAGGCAATACAGGATATCTTTAAGAAACAAACATTTTCACATTGATCTTGTTTTTTATCACAGAATACTTAAATGTTTTGTGTTGATAGATCTTAAAATTAAAGAAGTTAGTCATGGGGATATTGGGCAAATGAATCTTTATCTCAATTATTTTAAAGCAGAAGAAAATGTGGATGGAGATAATGAGCCTATAGGAATTATACTTTCGGCAGGCAAAGACGAAGTGTTAGTTGAATATGCAACAGGAGGAATTTCAAATAAAATATTTGTATCAAAATACCAGCTTTATTTGCCTGATAAAAAATTATTACAGAAAAAGGTAAAAGCAATTATGAATAGTAAATGATGATGTGTAAATGAAAATATTAATTGTAATGGATCCCGGTATTTTTATTCCAGTAACAGGCTATGGTGGGCATGAGCGTTTAGTGGAAATGTTTGCAAAGGAATATAAAAGGCTAGGTCATGAAGTACATTTATTAGTTACAGAGGGCTCCCATGTAGATGGATGTATTATGCATGACTTGGGTAAAACAGGGTTCCCGCCTAAAAAAAAGGATGCCAAAAAAGCTGTTTTTGCAGCGTGGAAATTTTTATGGAGGCATAGGAATAGTTTTGATCTTATTCACAATTTTGGAAGGCTAATTTATTTATTGCCTGTATGGAATAATAAGGTAAAAAAAATAATGACTTATGGTAGAGAAATAACAGGTGCCAATATTAATAAACTCTTAAAATTGCCTAATAAAAATATTGTATTTACAGGCTGTAGTCAAAATTTGATAAGTAGGAGTGGAGCAAAAGGCAATTGGCATGTTGTTTATAATGCCATTGAATTTGTTAAATATGATCTACAAGAAAATTTTTCTAATGATGCGCCTTTAATGTTTCTTGGTCGAATTGAAAAAATAAAAGGATGTCACACAGCTATTGAAGTAGCAAAGTCTACCAATAATAAATTAATTATAGCTGGTAATATTTCACCATTGAATGAAGAGCAAAAATATTTTGATGATGAAATAAAACCACATATAGATGGAGTACAAATAATGTATATAGGTACCGTAAATGATGAGCAAAAAAATGAATGGTTAGGAAAATGTAAAGCGATGTTATTTCCAATAGAATGGAATGAGCCTTTTGGCATTGTAATGATAGAAGCCATGGCATGTGGTACACCTGTTATTGGATTTAAGCATGGTTCTGTTGATGAAGTAATCGATGAAGGTATAACAGGATTTAAAGTAGATAATATAAGTGAAATGATAAATGCTGTTAGTGAGCTTTCAAAGATTGATAGAGTAAAGTGTCGGTTAAAAGCCGAAGAGCGGTTTGATGTAAAATTTATTACAAAAGAATATTTACGGTTAATTAAATAATGCTATGGTAAAATTTATAAAGAAACTTTTTCCTTTTTCTTTTAAACGATCTGTAAAAGATAATTTAGGCGTGCCATCGCTACATTGGAGTTTACAAAACCTAAAAAAGAAAGGGTTTAATCCTGTAAATGTTGTAGATGTAGCAGCTTATGAAGGACATTGGACAATTGATTTTTCAGAAGTTTTCCCTATCTCAAAAATATTAATGGTTGAACCGCAATCCAAGAAAGAAGGAAAATTGAAAACGGTGATAAGAAGATTTTCTAATGTAGATTATGCAATTAATTTACTTTCATCTGCTGATAATGCAGAAGTGTTTTTTTTGAAAATGAAACAGCTAGTCATATAGATACAGTTCACGAAGAAAATAAAAATCTAACTATTTCTAATTTAGTAAAAATAAAATCATTGGATGTTTTGTTAGCAGAAAAAAAAATCCCTTTCCCTGATTTTTTGAAATTAGATGCACAGGGGCATGAAATAGAAGTATTGAAGGGAGGACTCAAGGCCTTATCACACACTGAAATTTGTTTGCTAGAAGTTACACTTATTGGCCTTGGAGATCAATCTACATTGTTTACGGAGATAAATAATTTTATGGACCAAAAGGGATTTCAAATATATGATGTTTGCCAATTCATGAGAAGACCTTATGATAAAGCTATGTATCAGATGGATATAATGTTTGTAAAAAAGAATTCTACACTTGTTAGTGATAAAAGATGGAACTAATAAATAAAAAAATAGTTCTAATAACTACTGGTCAGCCATCTTGCAATCCAAGAGTAGTAAAAGAGGCCGACGCTTTGCAAAATGCGGGCTACGATGTAACATTGCTTTATTGTTATTTTATTGATTGGGCACAAGAAAAAGATAGCAAACTACTTCAAAATGTAAATTGGAAATATAAATTAATTGGCGGAACTGCTCTTTCAAATAGTCTTCTATATAATTTAACTAGAGTAAGGTTTAAAATTGCAAAAATTATACAAAGATATATTGGCAATATATTTTTGATGGCAGAAAGAGCACAGGCTAGAGCATTCGACGAATTATTAAATGCAGCAAAAAAAATAAAAGCAGATTGGTATATTGGCCATAACCTTGGAGCTTTGTCAATTGCGGTAAAAGCTGCGAAATACAATAATGCAAAAGCAGGTTTCGATTTTGAAGATTATCATAGAGGAGAATACCAACCTTCCGATATATTTAATATTAACAGAATTGGGTATTTAGAAAATAAATATTTAAATTCTCTTAGCTATTATAGTACTGCAAGTAATTTGATTACAGCTAGCACTAAGCTAAACCATTCATATTTTAAAGGCAGTGTTATTACATTATTAAATTGTTTTCCATTAACTCAACAACCAAATTATAAGGCTAAAGAAATAAGTGATAGAGAGCTTACATTATTTTGGTTTAGTCAAACTATTGGTAAAGACCGTGGTATTGAAGAACTTGTTGAAGCCTTAATAAGGCTTAATAATTCAGATATCAAAGTTACATTAGCTGGTAGATTGAATAAGGATATGGAAGATTTTATTAATAGCAAAATTACTGGCACAAATATTCAGATATTTTTTGCTGGAATAATACAACCCGAAGAATTACCAACTTATGCTGCAAATTTCGATATTGGCTTGGCTTTAGAAACTGGGTTTTCTTATAACAATGATATCGCTTTATCAAATAAAATTTTCACATATTTAATGGCAGGCAATGCAATTATATCTTCAGAAACCTCTATGCAATCTTCTTTCAATGAAGTATATTCCGTTGGAGAATCATTTTCAATAAGTAATATTACACAATTTGCTAAAAAAATTGAAAGTTATTTTGATTATAATAAATTAAACAAGCAAAAGAAACATAATTACCTCTCAGCAAAAAACGAGTTGAACTGGGAAAACGAATCAAAAAAATTATTAGAAATTATTAATTGAAATCTCGAATACTCCCATTAGATGGATTAAGAACATTTGCCGCATTAGGAGTAGTTTGGATACATATTTGGAGCTTTTATAACAACCCTGCTTTATTATTATTCGGTATAGATTTTTATAAAGCAATTGCTTTTGTTGGTAATGGGGTAGATTTCTTTTTTGTAATTAGTGGCTTTTGTATGTATTTAATGATTGATAAAAACTTTTCTTCAAAAGCCTATTTCAATTTTTTATACAAGCGCTTTATAAGAATTGCCCCAGCTTTTTTTGTAAGTGTAATTGTGTATGCATCTATTTTAAAGTATAATGACCCTAGCTTTAATTTTTGGTATAATGTATTATTTCACTTCTTGTTTCTAAATAATATAGTAACAGGTAATGTAATTTCAGGCCCATTTTGGTCTTTAGGTACAGAGTGGCATTTTTATATGCTACTCCCTTTTTTGATAACACTAAGTCATAAATTTTCTCTAATAAAAGCTACTCTTCTTTTTTCTGTCTTGTCCATTTTTCTATTTTGTATTGTTAATTTGGGATATCTAGATTTTGACTTCTGGGAAAAGCAAATTGTTATCAGATTTCCCGAATTTGCAATTGGTATTATGGCGGCATATTATTTTCTTAATAACAAAAAATTGCCTGTTTTTTTTTCTAATACTAAAGGTTTAGTAATTGCATTTATGATATTGTATTTGGGCAGATTTTTGCAATATGAGCCTTTTTTAGATAATCTAGGCTCGATAGCTTTTATTTCCAAATCAATAGCGCCTTTCATAATGTGTATTGGTTTTGGAATAGTCTTGTACCATGTAATTACAAACAAATCTTCACTTTCTACATTATTATCAAAAAAAATAATTGTGCATTTAGGAAAAATTTCATTTAGTATTTATTTATGGCATTCTTTATCAATTTATTTATTAAGAAATATTTTACATGGGTTTAATTTTGGAAATGCTAATCCAATATTTGGTTTTTTACTGATATTAATAATAACTGTTTGTATAGCACAATTATCTTACTTCTTTTTTGAATCTTTTTATTTTAAGTTTTCGAATAATAATTATAAAAAGATACCCAATATTTAGTTAAGACCTTTTGAAAAAAATTCTCATTTTATATCCTCACTTTCCTCCATCTAACCTCGCAGGTGTGCATAGGGCAAGGTTGTTTGCACAGCATCTGCCATCATTTGGTTGGGAACCAGTTATACTAACTGTACATGAAAAGTTTTATGAAGAAAAACTAGATATGAATTTGTTAAAACTATTACCTACTAATTTAAGAGTAGAAAAAGTAAACGCTTTTTCAAACAAAAAAATTAGAATAATTGGTGATATAGGTTTAAGAGGATTTTTTCAGTTGTATAAGAAAGCAAAGACATTAATTAAAAATGAAAAATTAGATTTTCTTTATATTCCTATCCCTTCATTTTACTGTGCTTTACTTGGTCGAAGGTTACAGGCAAGTACTGGAATAAAATACGGTATTGATTATATTGATCCATGGGTTCATACATTTCCGGGTAGCGAAAAATTTTTTAGCAGACATTGGTTAAGTACAAAATTGGCAAAGTTTTTAGAACCTATTGCTGTAAAAAAGGCTTCTCTAATCACAGGTGTTTCAGAAGGGTATTATCAACCAGTATTAGAAAGAAATCCTCATTTAAAAAACATTGTAACTGGTGCAATGCCTTATGGTGGCGAACCACAAGACCATGAAATTGTACATTCATTGCATATAGAACCTTATTTATTTAAAAAGAATAATTCAAAAATACAATTCGTTTATGCAGGAGCTATGTTGCCAAAAGCTTACGTGCCCTTAGAAAAAATTTTTAAATCTATTGTATCTAATAAAAGCGAATTTCTAAATGTGGAATTTCATTTTATAGGTACAGGGAAATCGCCCAATGATAAAAGTGGTTTTAACATAAAACCATTAGCTGAAAAATATAATTTGTGGCAAAATATTGTCTTTGAATATCCATCCCGAATTCCATATTTAGATGTATTGGTACATTTAAATATAGCTACTGGCATTTTTATTTTAGGAAGTACAGAACCACATTATACACCGTCAAAAGTTTACCAAGCCATACTTTCCGAAAAACCAATATTTGCAATATTGCATAAAGAAAGTAGTGCAGTAAAAGTTATTGAAAATGCTAATGCCGGCATATCGCTTTCTTTCAGTGGAGAGAGTGATATATCTTTTATTGAACAACAATTTGTAAATAGTTTTATATTTTTTAAAGAATTTATGACCAACTTTAAAAAAGAACAAGTAAACATAAAATTGTTTGATGAATATAGCGCTAGTGCCGTTACAAAAAAACTATCCCTTTTGCTGGATCAAGTATTGATGAAAAATTAAACAATTTGCATAAACTTGCCATCATAACTACACATCCTATTCAATACAATGCACCGTTATTTCGGCTATTGCATGAGCGAAACGCTATTTCAATAAAAGTGTTTTATACATGGAGCCAATCCGAAAAGGGAGTAAAATATGACCCAGGCTTTGGCAAAGAAATACAATGGGATATTCCATTGCTTGATGGCTATGAATATTGTTTTGTAAATAATATTTCTACAGCACCGGGTTCGCATCATTACAAAGGAATAGATAATCCTACCCTTATAGAAGAAATACAAAATTGGGGCGCTAGTGCCGTGTTGGTATATGGATGGAATTTTAAGAGCCATTTAAAAGTAATGCGTTTTTTCAAAAATCGAATACCGGTTTTGTTTAGAGGTGATTCTACACTGCTCAATGAAAAATTTGGGATTAAACAAATAGCCCGAAGAATATTTTTAAAATATATTTATTCCTACGTAGATATTGCTATGTATGTAGGAGAGGCAAATAAAGCATATTTTGTAGCACATGGCTTAAAGAATAAGCAATTGCAATTTATGCCGCACGCCATAGATAATAAAAGATTTCAGCGAACAAGTACAATAGAAGAAGCTGCAATGGTTTTTAGAAAAGAAAATAGTATACCAGAGGAAACTGTTTTATTTTTATATGCAGGCAAGCTTGATGAAAATAAAAATACCTTTTTTTTAATAAATGCTTTTGAAAAAATAAAGAATCTAAAAGCACATTTATTAATAGTAGGTAATGGAAAAACAGAAACTAACTTAAAAAGTAGCTTTTCAAAGAATAAGCGTATTCATTTTGTTGATTTCCAAAATCAACAAACCATGCCACTTCTGTATAATGCATGTGATGTATTTGTATTGCCATCAAAAAGCGAAACTTGGGGGTTGAGTTTAAATGAAGCAATGGCTGCCGGCAAGGCTGTAATGGCTACTGAAACTTGTGGAGCAGCTATTGACCTTATTGATAACGGACAAAATGGGTATGTTTTTAAGTATAATGATGAGTATAAACTTAAACATTGTCTTGAGTATTTCATCGAAAACAAAAATGCAATAAAGGATTTTGGTAATAAATCATTAGATAAAATAAATTTATTTAGTTATTTGAATGATGCTAAGGCGCTGGAAGATGTTTTATATACGGTATTGAATAAATAGGATAAAGAAAATGCAGACAAAGATATATTTTGATGACGGTGCAAAGGGTTTTTTAATTCTTTTACTGGTAAGCCAATTTTTTTTTACAAACGGGATTATTTTATTTAGCGGGCTAATTATTTTCTATATTCTATTTCTAAATCTCCAACAACCCTTTAAACCAGCGGTTTTTACCATTATGTTGGTATATCATTTTTTGCAAATATCTGCAGGTATATGGTTGTCTAATTATGAAGGTACTAGTATAACTACAAGATCCGCCAATATCGAGTATGCTACTATTGCTAGCTACATAGGATTATTATTTCTGTTTCTTCCCATTATTTATTATCAAAATAAAATACCTAGAGTTACCAAAAATATATTGATAAAACATGCTGATAGACTTTCAATAGATAAAACATTTAGAGCTTATATTATAAGTTTCTTTGTAATGAATGCACTTATTGGTGTAGCTTTTTTAATACCTTCTCTTACACAAATAATTTTTAGCCTTGGTAATATAAAATGGTTTTTATTTTTGCTTTTTGGGTTTCAAAGTATTTTAAAAAATAGAAAACGCAAAGAGTTTTATATTTTTTGTGCTTTAGAATTCGCCATGGGATTTTACAGTTATTTTTCTGAATTTAAAACAATCATTTTTTATATTGCTATTTTGTTATTATGTCTTGTAGCAATAGTTCGGTTAAATCAATTACTTATATTCTTTTTTTCAATTCTACTTTTATTTTTTGCAGGTGTATTTTGGACAAGTATAAAGGGGGATTATAGAAATTTTATTAATAAAGGAAGTAAATCACAATCCGTACAAGTAGAAAAAAGTGAAGCGTTAAATAAATTGTTAGAATTGTCAGAAAAGCAAGATGAAAATTCTCTGAATGGAGCTATTGGAAATTTTTTAGAAAGATTACAATATACCTATCACTTTGCCAAAGCAATAGACCGAGTGCCGAGTGTTATTCCATTTCAAAATGGTGCAAATTGGGGTAGCACATTAGTTTTTGTACTTACACCAAGAATACTAAACCCAGATAAAGGAACTTATGATGCATCTATAAAAGCCACCAAATATACCGGCATTAGGTACATGGGGGTAAAACGTGGCACTTCTGTAAGCCTTGGTTATTTTG
>JAYTGY010000276.1:0-1695 GCA_043733065.1 Ferruginibacter sp. | reverse complement strand
TTTGTACCTACACCATTTTCGAAACGGCTAAGGAAAGAATATTGTGTATGATCGAGAGTGGTGCTTTGTGTGGTAAGATGCCCGTTGCCTTCTTTACCTGTGCCATGCCATACGGCGGTTGCATTTCTTTTCATTGTTTAATTTTTTATTGTTATAAAATTATTTAATCTTTTTTTCTAAAATTTTATTTCCCTAATAATTCTTTTTTATAAACAGCTTCATCAAAACCTACCAATACTTTATCTTCAAATTCTATTACTGGTCTTTTTATTAAATTAGATGTTGTTTGCATTATTTTTATAGCATCTTCTTTTTTACTCGTTTTTTTTTGTGCAACTAAGGTAAGCCCTTTCCAAGCCGTGCTTTTTTTGTTTAACAAAATTTCCATAGGTTGCACTTCTAGCCAGGCTGTAATTTTTTCTGCCGTTATTGTTTCAATATTAAAATCGTGAAACTCAAATTTTATACCATTTGCCGATAACCACGAGAATGCTTTTTTTACCGAACCACAATTTGAAATACCATATATTTTTACCATGCTTATTATAATAATTCGGGTTTGTTGTTTACAATTTTTTCTATCTTCTCCATTATGTCATCTGTAAGTAAAGGTAACACATCTAGCGCTTTTAGATTTTCTGTAAGTTGTATTTTTTTTGTAGCACCCAATATGGCTGTAGTAACATTCGGATTTTTTATACACCAAGCAATGCTAAGCGCAGCAAGGCTTACATCTAACTTTTTTGCAAGTTCGCCAAGTTTTTTTACTTTTTTTATTTTATCTTCTTGCAATACTTTTTCTTTTAACCAAGCCATATCTTCTATAGCAAAGCGGCTATTTTTGGGTACACCATTATTGTATTTGCCTGTGAGCAAACCCATAGAAAGCGGACTCCAAATAGTTGTACCAAGCCCAACGTTTTTATAAATTTCAGAATAATCCGATTCTACTTTTGTGCGTTCAAAAAGATTGTATTGCGGCTGTTCCATTGTTGGGCCTATTAAATTATATTTTTCTGCACAACGATGCGCTTCCATAATTTCTACACCCGTCCACTCACTTGTGCCCCAGTACAAAATTTTCCCTTGCTGTATAAGCGTGTTCATGGTTTGCACAGTTTCCAATATCGGCGTATTTTTATCTGCACGGTGGCAATAAAACAAATCTAAATAGTCCACCTGCATTCTTTGCAAAGCTTCGTTACAAGCCTCAGTAAGATGTTTGCGACTATTGCCTGTTTGGTTAGGTTTATTTTCTTTTCCTCTCCAGCCAAAAAATGCTTTCGATGAAAGCACATACGAGGTTCTATCCCATTTTCTTTTTTTAAGAATTCGCCCCATCATTTTTTCGCTTTCGCCAGATGCGTATGCTTCTGCGTTATCAAAAAAATTGATGCCATTATCATAAGCAACGCCCATTAGTTCGTCGGCTATTTTATCATTTATTTGTTTGCTAAAACTAACCCAGCTGCCAAAAGAAAGTACGCTAAGTTGAAGACCCGAACGGCCAAGATTACGATATTGCATGTGTTGAAATTTTTGGGAAGTTACGGCAATAATTTTTGTAAAAAAATGTTCAGTTGGCAGGGGTGCATATAAAAATGTCGCAGTTTGCAAATAGGGTTGTCAACCTTTATGCAGTTCATTTATTTAGAAATAACCAATTAAGGTTGACAACCCTTGCGACAATTATAA
>JAYTGY010000275.1:0-2057 GCA_043733065.1 Ferruginibacter sp. | reverse complement strand
AGAATTATTGCCACAAAAGGCGAAGCAGGGTTTCAAGCAAAAACCCTTGCACCAGGTTTATATTGGGGCATGTGGCCTTGGCAATATGGTGTAGCCATGCAATCTTTTACGGTAATACCCGAAGGGAAAATTGGATTACTACTTGCAAACGATGGCGCCGAAATACCTACCGGTGCTATACTTGGGCGCAAAATTGATAGCGATAACTTTCAAGATGCCGAAAAGTTTTTAGACAATGGCGGACAAAAAGGTCGACAAACAGCCTATATCACTGCAGGTACTTATCGTATCAATAATTATGCATTTACCATTACTATTGCCGACATGATTATCATTCACGAAAACATGGTAGGCATTGTAACATCGCTGGACGGACACCCGATTGAGAGTGGACAAATAGCAGGTAAATACATTGATGGGCATAATAATTTTCAAGACTTTGATACGTTTTTGAAAAACGATGGTAACAGAGGTTTGCAACCGTCTATTATTTTGGCTGGTAGTTACAACATTAATCCTTGGGCTATACAAATAGAAGAAGTGCCCATGACAGATGTACCCATTGGTTATGTAGGCGTAGTAATTTCTTACATTGGCGAAGACGGAAAAGACTTAACAGGCGAGGGTTTCAAGCATGGTAACATTGTGAGTAAAGGGCAACGTGGTGTGTGGATGGAACCTTATGGACCAGGTAAATATCCGTTTAACAAATACATTATGAAAGTAGAATTGGTACCTACTACAAACCTTGTTTTAAATTGGGCAAACACAAGAAGCGAGAGTCATCAACTAGATAAAAATTTGAGTACAATTACCGTTCGTAGTCAAGATGGTTTCCCATTTAATTTAGATGTGAGCCAGATAATACACATACCTGCCAACGAAGCACCAAAAGTAATTGCACGATTTGGCAGCATGACAAACCTTGTGAGCCAAGTGCTAGAACCCACTATTGGCAACTATTTCAGAAACTCTGCGCAAGATAGTGATGTGATAGCTTTCCTTAGCACACGTAAAGAAAGACAACAAGCGGCAAAGGATAATATGCGTGAAGTGTTGGATGAATACAATGTAAATGCTGTTGATACTTTAATTGGTGATATTGTGCCTCCAGAGAGTTTGATGAAAACTTTAACCGATAGAAAGATAGCGCAAGAAGAAGAAAAAACATACAGCACTCAACGAATGGCGCAAGAAAAACGCCAAGGTATGGAAAAGGAAACTGCCATTGCAGATATGCAAAAAGAAATTGTAAAAGCACAACAAAGTGTGGAGATAGCACAACGCACCGCAGATGCTACTATTAAAAAAGCCGAGGGTGATGCAAGCAGTTTAAAATTGCAAGTAGATGCAGAAGCTACTGCTACAAAAATGCGTGCAAATGCAGAAGCAGAAGCTACCAAAGCAAGAGCAGGCGCACAAGCAGAAGCTACCAAACTCAATGCTAGTGCAGATGCAGAGCGTATAAGCAAAACAGGTTTGGCAGAAGCAGAAAAAATAATGGCGATAGGTAAGAGTACCGCAGAAGCTTACGAGCTACAAGTAAAAGCAATGGGTGGCGATAATTTTACCAAGTACAAAATCACCGAAGAAATTGGTAAAGGTCAAATAAAAGTGATGCCAGATATTTTAATTGGAGCAGGAGGAAATGGCACTGATGGTGGTATAAATGGATTGCTTGGAATGAAATTGATGGAGATGATGGAGGTGAAGAAAACAAATGAGTAAATGAGAAAATGTGCAGATGTGCAAATAGTAAATGCAAGTTTCTAAATGAATAGGTGAATTTTAAAAGTGTCAACGTTTAAAAAAGTTGGCACTTTTTTTATTTTTTATTTACTGGCTGAAGCACATTGATTGAGCTTCGGTGCCTGCCCCTATGCTTGCGTAGTGGGCGACGCTCCGTTCAACAATATATCATTATTCATCTTTTATTATGCAATAGATTGAAAAGGGTACATTTATAATTGTCGCAAGGGTTGTCAACCTTAATTGGTTATTTCTAAATAAATGAACTGCATAAAGGTTGACAACCCTATTTGCAAACTGCGACATTT
>JAYTGY010000274.1:0-12534 GCA_043733065.1 Ferruginibacter sp. | reverse complement strand
ATTGATGATGCATGGAAAGAACATCTTCGAGCCATGGACGATCTTCGCCATAGCGTACAAACAGCGGGCTACGAGCAAAAAGATCCGTTGGTAATTTATAAAATAGAAGCCTTTGCCGCATTTAAGCAAATGGATGAAAAAACCAACAAGGATATTGTAAGTTTTTTAAGCCACGCAGCAATACCACTTGAGCAAACCAATGCTGGACAAATAAAAGAAGGCAAAGAACAAAAAACCGATATGCGCAAAATGAACATGAACAAAGCGCAAATAGAAGCAGCCGGTGAAGATTATGCAGCCAACCAAAATGATTATTACGACCCAAGCGGTGGCGGCGAAGCAGTGAAGCAAGAACCCGTACGTGTAGAACCAAAAATTGGAAGAAACGATGCATGCCCTTGCGGTAGTGGAAAAAAGTACAAGGCTTGCCATGGAGCAGGATTGTAAGGGAATTTAAGATTTATTATTTAATATTTAAGATTTAAAATTAACGGCTGCTAACTTTTAAAAAGTTGGTAGCCATTTTTTTATTTTTTGGCTGTGGGCTGAAGGAATTTTGTTGAACTTTTGTTCGGGCTATACGTTACAAGTCCTCTCTCGTTTCTCGTTCCTCGTCACTCGTTCCGGGCTTTCCACTTCTATCCCGAAGCTCTTCATCGGTAAATCTTTTTTCAACTTTTATTATGCAATAGATTGTGCAATAGATTATGTAATAGATTATGTAATAAATATATTGTAGCGTATTTGTGTTCTTATAAACTCCAAATAACGGATGACAACTTTTTAAAAGTTGGCATCCGTTATTTGGAAACTATTTTAAAAATATACCGTACTTTCAAAAAATGAAATTATTTCTTTCGCTTGTAAGCACTTTTATTTTATTTACTTTTATTGGCACACTCACACATGAGCTTGGGCATTTTGCTGCTGCAAAATATTTGGGCTTACAACCTACATTGCATTATCAATCTGTAACGCTAGAGCTTAGTAAAAATGATATTGAGTTAGATAAAATTTTGGGGTTGTACCAAAAAGAAATAGATGCAAAAGAAAATTTTCCTGCAAAGAAAAGATATGATGAGATAATGGAAACGGAAACTAAAAATGATTTTACAACAAAAGCTGCGGGACCAATACAGACAATACTTACAGGTACAATTGGTTTTATTTTATTATTGATGTTTAGAAAAAAATATTTTGCAGCCATAGTTTTAAATTGGAGGCAATGGTTATTGGTTTTCTTTACTTTGTTTTGGTTGAGAGAAGTTTTTAATCTCATTATTGCTATTGCTAAAATTATTTTTACTAAAGAAAAAGAATTTTATGGAGATGAGTATATTTTATCAGACTATTTATCTCTTCCGCATTTTGGGTTACCAATTATTACGGCTGTAATTGGTTTTCTTATTTGTAGTATTGTTGTTTTTAAATTTGTGCCATTTGCACAAAGGAAAATATTTATTGCAGCAGGTTTTGTAGGCGGTGTAATTGGTTATTTTTTATGGATGTATGTTTTCGGGCCTTTGCTACTGCTATAATGTTTTTTATAAATTGATTAAAAATATTTATTTTCGATAATTAAATTTTATACCATGCAATCTAAAGCCACTACAGTAGACGAATACATAGCTTCTTTACCAGACGAAAGAAAAGAAGCGCTTACAAAACTGCGAAAAGAAATAAAGAAAAATTTACCCAAGGGTTTTGAGGAATGTATAAGCTATGGTATGATTGGTTATGTGGTACCGCATAAAATTTATCCGGATGGGTATCATTGTACGCCAAAACTACCTTTGCCTTTTATGAATATAGCTAGTCAGAAAAATTTTGTGTCGCTGCATCACTTAGGTATGTATGGCGATGATAAACTCAAAAATTGGTTTGTGAGTGAATATGAAAAAATAGTTCCTACTAAAATTGATACAGGTAAGGGTTGTACAAGATTTAAAAAAATGGATCAAATACCATTTAAATTAATTGGTGAACTAGCCAGTAAAATGACGGTGAAAGAATGGATAGCGCAGTATGAATCGGTGATAAAAAATGCGAAGAAGAAATAATTTTATCATTGGATAATCTACTCCTTAATCTATTGCATAATCTATTGCATAATAAAAGCTGAACAAAGTTTTTCTGCTGATGGGCAGCGGATAGAAGCGGCTACCCCGCTGAAGGTTTGTGCGTGGGTTTGTGGCGGAGTAATAGCGCATAGCCGCATCTGAAGTTGACATATGCACTTCTGCCAATTGCCCCAAAAGAAAAAACAAAAGAATAAGTACTTCCCCAACCTTGAACATTGAACCTTAAACTTTAAACCTTCAACTTTGAACCTTCAACTTTTCAAACCTTGAACCTTCAACTTTCAACCTTATATTTGCAATTATTTATAAATCTCAACGAAATACATGTCAGTTTTAGTAAACAAACATTCGAAAGTAATTGTACAAGGTTTTACGGGTACAGAAGGTAGTTTTCATGCTACGCAAATGATAGAATATGGTACCAATGTAGTAGGCGGTGTTACGCCAAACAAAGGTGGTACTCAGCATTTGGAGCGCCCAGTTTTTAATACAGTAGCCGATGCGGTAAAAAATACTGGTGCAGATGTGAGCATTATTTTTGTACCACCAGCATTTGCAGCAGATGCTATTATGGAAGCTGCTGAAGCTGGTATTGCATTAATAGTTTGTATCACAGAAGGTATTCCTGTGGCGGATATGGTGAAAGTGAAAAATTATTTACAGGGTTGCAATAGCAGACTGATTGGGCCTAATTGCCCTGGTGTTATAACAGCAGATGAATGTAAAGTGGGTATTATGCCTGGTTTTATTTTTAAGAAAGGTCGTATTGGTATAGTATCTAAAAGTGGTACGCTTACTTACGAAGCGGCAGACCAAGTAGCAAAAGCTGGCTTAGGAATATCTAGCGCTATTGGTATTGGTGGCGATCCAATAATAGGTACAACAACTAAAGAAGCTGTAGAACTTTTTATGAACGACCCAGAAACAGATGCTATTGTAATGATTGGCGAAATTGGTGGCGGCATGGAAGCAGAAGCTGCTGAATATATTAAAAGCACTGGCAATAAAAAGCCTGTGGTTGGTTTTATTGCTGGCCAAACTGCACCTCCGGGCAGACGTATGGGTCATGCTGGTGCAATTGTAGGTGGTGAAGATGATACGGCTGCTGCTAAAATGAAAATAATGACAGCATGTGGTATACACGTTGTTGCAAGCCCTGCAGATATAGGGAAAACAATGGCAGATGCTTTGATGAAATAAATTTAGTTATCGCCGTATAAATACTACAAATCAATACTACACATTTTGCCCTCTCAATACACTAATTTTGCATTAGTTTATTGAGAGGGCTTTTTATTTTTTAAAGTGCAACCTTTCAATAAATAATTAATCTAAAAACAATATAAAATTAACCCCAATGAAAAAACTTATCCTTTCCATAATTATTATTTTGGCAATAGCCCATAATAGTAATGCACAAGTAGTGATTAACGAAATAATGCCCGACCCTGGTAATTATGAAGGGCAAGGTGCGGAGTGGACTGAGTTGTATAACACGAGCGCCACGCCTTTAGACCTTAGTTGTTGGGTACTTACCGATGGTGATGAAATTGTTGTTTTTCCAAGCGGTACTTATATTCCTGCCAATGGATATTTGGTTGTGTACAATGGCAACTTTTTTAATTGTACTACTTGCAATTGGGATCCTGCTATTGCAAATTTGGTTGACAATGTTGGTACAATTACAAGCCCCGACCCAGATGGCGTAACCTCTGTAAACGTGGCTACATGCGGCTGTACAAACCAAACAGGTTGTTTTAGTGTAACATGGGAAAATCCTTTAACCGATAATGGTACCGATAGAATTGTG
This sequence comes from Ferruginibacter sp., assembly GCA_043733065.1. GTDB lineage: Bacteria > Bacteroidota > Bacteroidia > Chitinophagales > Chitinophagaceae > Ferruginibacter. The sequence goes on along the minus strand of JAYTGY010000274.1, from coordinate 8,643 downwards.
TTGTTTGATGCGAGTGCAACTATTAAAGATGCTGTGTATTATGGCATTGGTGATAATTATGCTGCTGCATCTTCTCCTATTTTAGAAAGTGTTTATGCTAATGGTCCAAATACGTTGAACCATAATATTACTGGTACGGCTGCTGGTTGTAATTTACCTGCTGCAAATAATTATGATATTCCTGCATTGCCTGCTGCTGGCACATCTAATGCTGTTTGGAAATATGCTGGTGGTACAGTTACTGGTTGTACAACTTCTAAAGCTCGCAGTACAAATGGTGGCGCTACTTTTATTGATGACCTTTGGCCGACACCAGGCGGCAATAATGCCAATGCAGATTATAAAGTTACTTACGCCATAAATGCTGGGGCACCAATTGATATTACCAACACAGATAACATTATATTAAATATTTGTAGCGGTGCTACTATTGCTTTTAATGGCGAAGTATATGATTATAACCAAGTGTACAATAACAATGCTGGCGATGCTGGAAATGTAGAAGGCGGATCTGCAAGAGGAGGTTCTCATATTATTGCAACTGGTGGTTTGGTATTTGATAATGCATGGACTGAAGTAGCAGTAAATGCTACAGGCTTAACAGCGTTAAGTTATCCAGCAACTGCACCTATAACTGCTAGCACAACTTTTAAAATTTATATAAAAGAAAATACACAAGGCGCTGCTAATATAAATGCAAATACCACTTGCCCAGCTGCAGGTGCTTTTATACAAGGGCAAGGCTCGGCTAACGAATGTTATGTTGCAAAAACAATTACAGTAAATATTGTTGCGCCCATTACTGCTGCAAGTTTTACTTGTGCAAATGGTTTGGTAAAAGTTACAACAACCCCAGCTCTTACAACTGGGCTTACTTATAATTTGGTAAACAGTGTTACGCCTGTTTTGAATCAAACAAATACAAATGGACAATTTCAAGTTACAAGTGGTGTGCCTGCAAATTTTAGTATTAATGTTGTACAAACTCCTGCATGCGCTGCTCCAATAACCGCTACAGGAACGGTTTGTGTGTTTGCACCACCTTGCCCAACACTTAATTTAAATACAACTACATCAACTGCAAGTGGCACAAAATGCCCAGGCGATGTGGTAACTTTATGTATAGATCTTGCAACTAGTACGAATCTTCCTATAGGCGGAAGTGTTGAGTGGTACAAGGGTTCAGCATCTACATTTGATCCTTACGTAACTGGTAATTTATTAAGTAGTATTCCAATTACACCAGCTTCAGTTATCCCTACAAATACAACGCCTGTAATAAGTGAAGTTATGTATAGACCTGCAACGGGTGATGGTACAAATCCTACAGGAGAATGGATTGAACTTGCAGCAGCACCAGGCACAGCAATTGGTTGTATGATTGTAACAGATGGAGATTTTGCTATAACAATTCCTTCTGGCACTGTTATGCCGGCATCAGGTTTTTATACAATTGGTAATGGAGGAAATGGAACTACAACAGGCACGAATCAAGGAAGTCCTTCAACATTTTTTGCACCGAATTTAAATACAGCTACATGTGGTTGTTCTTCTGCCGCTACTGTTGCTTTAATTTTAACAAACGGAGGTGAATTTGTTGGGCTCTATAATAATACTGGAACATTTGTAGATGGTGTAATTTTTGGTACTCCATCTGCAGCTAATACTCCTGGTGGAACTGCTAATATTCCTGTAATTGCCCAAGCAGGTTGTACATTACCAGCAACCATTTCTCCTGTAGCTGGTAGTGCATGGTTAACTGGACCAGCTGGCGCAGCTATTGGTCAGTCTATAGAAAGAAATGGAAACGGTACAGGCACATGGCAGTTTACAGATAATGCCTCATTAGCAACTGCAGGTGCTGCAAATACACCACCAATAGGCACTGTAGCTTGTTATAATTACACCATACCTGCAAGTGAATGTAATAATGGTGGAAATTTATTTATAAAAGGAATTGTAAAACCAATTGATGCTGCTTGTGTAAAAGCAAATGCTACTACTGTTAGTCGTCAGTTTACTGTTACTTGCCCAACTGCTACCATTAGCGGTCAAAAAGCTATTTGCTCTGGTGCATCTACTTCGTTTGATGTAGCACTTGCAAATTTTGGAACAAATACAACTGCTACAATTGCATACTCAATAAACGGCATTGCACAAATACCTGCAGTGGTTACTATTGCAGGAAATAAAGTAACAGTACCAAATATTACTACTGCAGGAATTGTTACAATAACCGCTGCAACATTTAGTGGTGGAAGTGCTGTGTGCAATGCAGGTGTAAGTGGAGATGTAACGATAAATGTAAATGCAAATCCAGCTACGCCTACAAGTGCACCAGTATCTGTATGTGCAGGAAAAACAACAGCAGTAACTGCTTCGGGTGGTGGACCATCTTATAATTGGTATAGCGATATTGGGTTAACAACATTGGTAGCCACTGGTAATCCTTATTATTACACTGGCCCAACAACAACTTTGTATGTGCAATCTATTGACCCAGATAATGGTTGTGTAAGTACTGGAACAAATGTAGCAGTAACTGCTACAACGCCACCAAGTATTGTAACACCTGCAAGTATAAATTGTGCAACTGGAAATTTTTTGCAAACCGCAACTGGTGGTACTGGCACATTAACTTATACCCTAGCAGGCAAAACTGGAGGAACAGGAAACCCAATAGGCACAAGCAATACCACTGGTCTATTTAATTTATTGAATAGTACTGGAGCTACTATACTTGTAGAAGATGGTAGTGGATGCTTTGATATTTTTACTTATAACTTTACTGTGGCTCCATACAATTGTAGTGGAGTTGTAGCGCTACAATTTGAAAAATTCTCTGCACAAAAAAGAAATAAAATTACTGTTTTAAATTGGACAATATACGATGATGTAAATATTGATAACTACATTATAGAAAGAAGTAATGATGGAATAAATTTTAAAACTATAGGAAATGTAGATAGCAAAAAATTAGGTACAGCATCTTATACATTTACTGATAATAATCCTGCAAGTAATAAAAATTATTACAGAATAAAAGCAGAGTCAAATACTGGTGCTGCTAAATTTACAGATATTCGTTTGGTAATATTTGCTAGCAATTTTGATATCAGCATTACACCAAACCCCACAAAAGAAAATATAGAAATAATAACCAATAGCAACGATAAAAAAGAAATAACAATTGTAGATACAAAAGGAAGTATTTATTATCATCAAATAAATAACCTTGAAACTTTAAAAGTAGATTGTAGCACTTGGGCAAATGGTATTTACATTGTAAAAGTAAAAGATGTAAACTCTAATTCAATTGTAAATAAAAAAATAATAAAGCAGTAAATTAAAATTGCAAAAATTAAAAGCCCCGTTCTACCTAAATGAACGGGGCTTTTTTATGTGGAGTTGTAGTTTTACCTTTTTATAAAAGCCAATAAAGCATCTTTAGAATTGGCAAAACTCAATGCATCTGTCAATTGATAATAATTGTTTCTGTCAACCGTGCGATTGTAAAAATATTTAGCCACATCCAATTTACCTTCATCAAAACTAAATATGCTCATAATATCTCTTACTTGTGCAGTAGAAAAATTGTTATTACCAGCTGCTTGTTTAGCAATATTTACTCTACGATCATCAAAAGATTCTTTTCTAATATACTGCTTCAACATTCCAAAATCGTATTCCGATATTTGTCTGTTGTTACCAGATTGGTTTGGGTAATTATTGGGATAATTGTTTGAATTATTGTTAGGATTATTATCTTCATCATCTCTTTCATCTCTATCATGTCCTTGTTTGCTTTGGTTTTTATGTTTGTTCTTTATTCTGCCATATCCATGACCTTTCCCATTTCCATTATTGCCCGGCCCCCAAGTTGTACCACTATTCCCGTTATTATACAATTGATTTTCTGTAACGCTTATTTGGCCATTGTAATTTATATTGATGATGGTTTCGGTGCCAGGTTTAAAATACAACACAGCGTTATAAATTTGTTGTTGTTTTTGATTTCCGAAAAAACCTTTTTTTACTTCGTAAATAGAAATGGTGTGGTTGCCAGCTTGCAAAGTACCAACGTTTACCGTATTGCCATTACCATTGTTGACATTACTTTGGTACTCATTGTTGTTATCAATAGTAACCACAAAACCATTTTGAGAAGATGAGTTTACAACCAACGCACTATTTTGATTGTTGTTGTAAATACCAGTATTGTTACTACTGTTTCCTCTGCCGTATTGCTCATCATTGTTTCTGTTGTTATCGTTTCTATATTGCGCAAATGATGCTGCAAAAAAAACGGAAGCAAATAATAATGTAATAATTTTTTTCATAGCTGTATAATTTAAATGTTATAAAAAGTAGCAGATTGTTTTGCTGCTTGTTATTAACAATCCAAATCTAATGCCACGTGCAAAAGTTTTGGCTAAGGGAATGTTAAAGAAGGTTTTTTAAATGTTATACGAAAAAGCTTACGAAAATTTTTTTTTCTAAAGTTTCGCTTTTAAAAAACCAATAGCCACAAAGATTCTAAGGAACTAAGTTTAAAAATGCTTCGCATTTTTTTAGATCAAGCACACTTTATAATTTCTATTTTTATTAACAATATTTTAAAATTATACTAACAATAACTAAGCTTTTTTTTTCGACTTAAACCATATAATTTAAACATCGCCCAGCTTTATCGACAAAAAAAATTGCGAAGCAAAACAAAAGCGAAGCTTTTCCCTTTGTGTCTTAGAGCCTTGGTGGCCAATTTCATTTTTACGAAGCAGAAACATCTTTCGGCCTTACAGTAAAAAACGTCTTTCCGCCTTCTCGGCAAAAAAATTCCTACAAAGCAAACAAAGAAGCACAAAAATGAAAACAATTATGCATTTACACACCAAACTGCATCTTATAAATAAAAGTAAACTTTACGCAAATAAACCACTGTTCAATAACAATTTGTATCTTGTAATTAAAATAAACCTCTTATGTTTTTAAAGAAATTTTTTATAGCAATTTTTAGCTTTTTATCTATAACAACAATGGCACAAATAAACAATTATACCACCGAGTGGAAAAAAGTAATGATAGCTGATAGCAAAGGTTTAACAAAAGATGCCCAAAAAATTGTGGAGCAAATTTTTTCAGATGCCATAAAAGCTAACAATGATCCTCAGCAAATAAAAGCTGCCATGCACATCATGAAATATAGAAACATGGTGGTTGAAGATAACCAACAAAAAAATATTTTTTATGTAGATGAATTGATTGCCAAAACAAAAGCGCCTACAAAAAATATTTTGCTAAGCATGCAAGCACAATTGTTTCAATCCTACAAAGAGCAACATCGTTACGAATTGTACAATCGTACTGCGCTTACCGAAGAAAAAGGAAACGACATTTCTACTTGGAGCATTACAAAACTGAATGAAAAAATTTCATCTTTATATAAAGCATCTTTAAAAAATTATGAACTTCTAAAAGCAACAAAAATTGATGCGATAGACGTGATTATTGAAAAAGGAAAAAATACTAGAAGCCTTCGCCCAACATTATACGATTTTTTGGCACACAGAGCATTGGATTATTTTATGAGCACAGAAAATGATGTTACCAATCCTTCTTACAAGTTTATAATAAATGATGAAGCCGCTTTTGCACCTGTAGATAAATTTTCGAAATATAATTTTAAAACAAAAGATGTAGAATCGCTTTATTACAATGCCATTTTAATTATGCAAGATTTGCTTCGTTTTCATATAAACGATGCACAGCCTGAAGCCTTGTTAGATGCAGATTTGATACGATTGGCATTTGTAAATGAACATGGGGTATTTAACAATAAAGAAAAATTGTATGAAAATGCATTGCAAAATATAGAAACAAAATATAGTGGCAATGCTGCAAGTGCGCAAGCAGCTTATTTGCGTGCAGAAATTCATTCTGCAAAGGGAAGCCAATATAATGCGCTTACTAAAAAAGACAATCAATTTGAACTAGCAGTGGCAAAACAAATTTGCGAAGCGGCGTATGCGAAATTTCCTAAAAGTGAAGGTGGAATTAATTGTAAAAATCTTATTAATCAAATACAGCAACCTGCATTACATTTTGAAACAGAAAAAGTAAATGTACCAGACCAACATTTTAGAACGCTGATTCAATTTAAAAATATAGATAAAGTTTATTGCAGAATCATAAAAACAACAAGGGAGGAAATAAAGAAACTAGAGCAAAATGAAAATTATGAAAAAGTATGGCCATCTATCATTGCACTAAAACCCACCAAAGCTTGGGCGGTGCAAATGCCAGACCAAAAAGATTATCAACAACACAGCACCGAAATAAAAATAGATGCCTTGCCGCAAGGCGTGTATTATATGCTCGTGAGCATGAAGGAAGATTTTTCTTTAAAAAATAATATTGTTGGTAGAGCTACAACATACATCAGCAATATTAGCTACATCAACAATAATAAAAACGAGGTTTATGTATTGGATAGAGATAATGGAAAGCCATTGGAAGCTGCAAACATACAAATGTGGAATAGTGTGTACAATAACTCAACGAGAAAGATGGATGACATAAAATCTGCAAAATATACAACAGATAAAAATGGTTATGCAAAAATTGCTAAAGCAACAAATTATGAAAACAATACGCTTCAAATAAATTATGGCAAAGATGAATTGTTTACTGACGATGCGTACAACAATTATTACTACAACGATTACGAACAAAAATTTGCACAAAGAAGAACATTTATTTTTACCGATAGAAGTATTTACAGACCAGGGCAAACCATTTTCTTTAAAGGTATAATGGTACAAACCATGAGCACAGGTAGAAGAAGTGATGTGCTTGCCAATAGAAAAACTACCGTACAATTGTTTGACAACAACAACCAAAAAGTAAATAGTATAGAGCTTACAACAAATGCATACGGCTCATACAATGCAAGTTTTAAAATACCAGAAGGTTTGCTAAATGGTCAGTTTTATATCAAAGATTCTGCAACAGAGTCAACACAGATATTAAGTGTAGAAGAATATAAGCGACCAAAATTTTCGGCAGAAATAAAAAAACCTGAAGGTACATACAGGGTAAACGATAGCATACAAATAACTGGTGTAGCAAAAGCATTTGCTGGCAATAATATTGATGGCGCAAAAGTAAAATACAGGGTTGTACGAAAAGTGCGTTACCCAATTTGGTGGGGTTATTATAGAATGTATTATCCTCAAACAAGTGGTGAAGAAATGGAAATAACCAATGGCACTACAACAACAAATGCCATGGGCGAATTTAAAATAACATTTAAAGCCATACCAGATGAAACGATCGACAAAAAAGACCAACCAACGTTTGACTACGAAGTAAGTGCAGATGTTACAGATGTGAATGGCGAAACAAGAAGTGCTAATACAAACGTATCTGTATCATACCAAGCATTGCAATTAAATATTATTGCCGATGAAAAAATGTCAATAGACAGTTTAAAAAACATTGGCATTAGCAGTACCAACACAAATGGTTTGTTTGAAAAAGCAACAGTAAATGTTGTGATGTACAAATTGCAAGAACCTAACAGAATGTTTAGAGAACGTTATTGGCAACAACCAGATGTGTTTACGATGAACAAAGGCGAGTACTACCAAAGCTTTCCGCATGATGCCTATGCAGATGAAGATAAAATGGCAAAGTGGGCGTTGGGAGAGAAAGCGGTTGATAAAACAGACACAACGGCAAAGGATTTTAGATTTAAGATTGCTGATGTAAGATTAAAAGATGGTTGGTATAAAATAATTGCAACAAGTAAAGATAAGTACGGTGAAGAAGTGAAGAGTGAAAAATTTGTGCAGATCTATTTGCCAATCTCCACGTCACCCTTCTCTACCGCAGTTGGAGAAGGGACGGGGATGAGGGAACCAATAAGTGTAGATGTAAAAAAACAAACCGCAGAACCAGGTGATAAAATTGAATACAATATAACAACTGGTTTTGAAAAAATATGGTTGATACAAAATATTGTAAAACCAAATGAGCAATACAAAATAAATTACCCTACCGTAAATGCTGGCGAAACATTTACCAATAGTATTGACGTAACAGAAAACGACAGAGGTGGTATAAATATGAATTATGCATTTGTACAACACAATCGAATTTTTACAAACAACAAAAGGTTTGATGTGCCTTGGAACAATAAAGATTTAAACATTTCTTACGAAACTTTTAGAGATAAATTACTACCAGGCAGCGAAGAAAAATGGAAAATAAAAATTACTGGCGATAAAGCAGAAAAAGTAGCAGCAGAAACTTTAATAAGCATGTACGATGCATCGTTAGACCAGTTTAAACCACATGCATGGACCGATTTGAAAAGTTTATGGCCAACAAATAATATTAATTTTAATTGGACTGGTGCAACGTTTAGTAATATTACATCTAACGAAAGAAATGAAATACGAGAACCCTATATAAATTTGGCAGAAAAAAATTATGATGCGTTGTTGAATAATGGGTGGAGTGAGTATGGGAATTATGGAAGGTTTAGAGGTAGGATGGTTTTTGCAAATGCTGCAGCTGATTCTTATGATTATGCTGGCGTAGTTTCGCCTGCACCAATGGCTGAAGCAAAAATGATGAATG
>JAYTGY010000273.1:0-4804 GCA_043733065.1 Ferruginibacter sp. | reverse complement strand
GATAATGATATTTTAAAAGCCGCTTTAGAAGCAGCTGGCTATACAGTAACACTTAGCGATGTGCCAAATAGTTTATACGATGGTACAAATCCATCGCTCTCTAATTTTGACGCTGCTGTTGATATTACAGGTACAGTTGGTGTTATGCCAGCTGCAGGACAATCTGCTTTAGTAGATTTTGTAACTAATAAAGGTAAAATATTTGTATCGAGCGGATATCATCCTTTTGATGATTATTTAAATCAATCATATCAAATTATGAATGATATAATACCGTTAGAAATTACTTCATTCAATTCAGAATATTTTGGAACAAATTATATTTTGAATCCTAGTCAAATTTCAACATCATATTTAGCTGGGATACCTGCCTCATTTACTGGCCCTACAGCAGTACAATTATTTGCTACGCTTAAAAATTACACTTCCAATCCTGCAATTAGTTTAATAACAACAGAATTACCTTCAATACCTAGCCCAAATATTAGTTGTGCATATGCTGTAAGGGAGTTTCAAAATGGTGGTAGAGCTTTTTGCTTTAACCATCTTGGAGATTTTTCGGGCACAGATATTTATTCAGATATTAACATGCAGCATTTATATATTAATGCGCTTTCTCGTACAGATTCTATTGCAGTTGTGCAAACCGCTGGACTTGCATCTGGTTCTCTTTTTCCTGAAGGCGTTACTACCAATACTTTTACAGCTACTGACAACTCGGGTAATATTGGTACATGTAGTTTTACTGTTACAGTTAGAGATGCTCAAAACCCAACCAACTATATTATTTATGCAACCAAAGAAGCAAAATTTGGAGAAAGTAATATCATTAATGGTGATGTAGGCGTTACTGCTACAGATGGTAAAGCATCGTTTGAAAAAAATGATGTACTGAATCCGAATTTTGTAAAATCCAAATCAATTAATGTTCACTCATCTGCATTGGTTAGTAATAAATTTTATACACCTGCTACTGATGGCCCTGCTCCTGCTTTTTTTGCATACAGTGGTAATACAAATGGTTTGAGCAATTATAGCGCAACAACTAGTACTACATTAACTGGAAATTATAAAGACCTTACCATTAATGCTGGCATTACAGTTACTTTAGCTGGTAACAATTTTGGAAAGATAGAAATTAAAGAAGGCGCCAACGTTACATTTACTAGTAGTACAATTAATGTAGTAGAGTTACAAGTTAAAAAAGGTACAACAACAAAATTAACAACTGTGAATTTTGTAAACCCAACAACCATAAGTGTAAAAAATAAAGTAACGGTAGAAGAAAATGCAAGAGTAAATGAAGGTGGACCAAAAGTTACTTTTTACTTAAGTATTAATAATAATGATGATGACAATACAGAAAAGTTTATTGTAAAAGGAAAAAACACTAGAGTTACAGCTAATATTATTATTCCAAAAGGCAAATTGAGAATAGAAGGATCTGAAGAAGGTTGTATAATGACAGGCTGGTATGTGGTAGGAAAAGTGGAAAGTACAGGTAAGAATGTACAATGGAATAAATATGAATGCGGCGGTACGCAATCATTCCGAAATGCGTCTCCTTCAACTTTTGCCCAAACCGAAGATGTATTTGCAAAATCATCTTTGATTATCGATGAAGCAAGTGAAGAATTTAATGTAAATGTATTTCCTAATCCTTCGTTCACCAATTTCAAATTAAATATTGATAGTAAAAGCAATGAACGTATTACTATTCGAATATTCGATATGGTTGGAAAAGAAATAAAGGTAATTCAAAGCTATAAAACAAAATCGAACACTTTACAAATAGGTGCGGCACTTATTGCAGGTACTTATTTTGCCGAAATAACACAAGGAAATAATAAGCAAATTGTAAAATTGGTTAAGTTAAATTAATACAATACTCTTTTAAATTTATAAAGTCTCGTAGCTTTTGCTGCGAGGCTTTTTTTGTACGAATACCTCAAATAATTTTAGTAAATTTGAAACGGTTCATAAAGCATAAATAAAATTTATAAAATAACAATAAGACGAATTGTTCCAAATATTAAATCAACTAAATTTGAAAAGAGTAAAAGGTTTTATTCTGAATTTCTTGGCTTGAAATTGGTAATGGATATGGAATGGATTTTAACCTTTGCTTCTGATACTAACCCTAAGGCTAAAATCTCTGTAATAAAAACTGACAATGCGGATAATTCAAATGTATCAATATCCATAGAGGTTTCCGATGTGGATGCATTATACAAAAGTGCAAAATTATTTGGTTAAGAAATAGTATATGATATTACCAATGAGCCATAAGGTGTAAGACGATTTTTTGTTAACGACCCTATTGGAGTTACCATAAATTTGATGGTGCATATAAAATGATACTAGAAAAATAAAATGCATGACTTTAAATAATCAAATAGCAAAACATTTTAGAGATGTTTATTTTGGAAGCAATTGGACATCGGTTAATCTTAAAGATACACTAGCCGATGTAAGCTGGGAAGAAGCTACAACAAAGCTGCATAATTTAAATACCATTGCCAGTTTAGTTTTTCATATTAATTATTATGTAAACCCTATTTTAAAAGTATTGCAGGGCGAAGCATTAGTTGCTAACGATAAATTTAGTTTTGATTTTCCAACGATAACTTCTGAAAGTGATTGGCAAAAATTAGAAGCAAAAGTTTTTTTAGATGTAGAATTATTTGCGGCTGAAATTGAAAAACTAGATGAAACAAAACTATTTGAAGATTTTGCCGATCAAAAATATGGTAGCTATTACAGAAATCTTCACGGTATTATTGAACATACACATTACCACTTGGGTCAAATTTGTTTAATAAAGAAAATTGTAAAAGAACTTGAGAAATAAAATCATTTATAATGGTAAAAGCCTGCTATATTAATTTATAACAAGTATTACTTCCCTCCAATTCTTTTATCAACATCTACTTGCCCTTTATGCTCTAGCATCCTCATACTTTTTGCATCTTGCAAAAACTCCGATGCAAAAATAAATTCGTTGAGTTGTTTGTTATCAGAAAAAATAATGTCTTTGCTATTGCCCGTCCATTCTTTTTTACCTTGTACCATGTAAAGAATATTATCGCCAATTTCCATCACACTATTCATATCGTGTGTGTTTACAATAGTTGTTATATTATATTCAATAGTAAGTTCTCTTATCAATTTATCAATTACCATCGATGTTACAGGATCTAAACCAGAGTTAGGCTCATCGCAAAAAAGATATTTAGGATTAAGCACTACTGCTCTTGCAATACCTACTCTTTTTTTCATGCCACCACTTATTTCAGATGGGAATTTTTTATTAGCACCTACTAAATTTACTCTATCCAATACCTCATTTACTCTTTGTAATTTTTTTGCATGGTTATCGTGCGTAAACATATTTAATGGAAACATTACATTCTCTTCTACAGTCATACTATCAAATAATGCAGAGCCTTGAAAAAGCATGCCAATTTGTTGACGAAGTAGCATACGGTCATCTTGTGTCATGTCGGTAAAATTTTTGCCGTCATAAATAATCTCTCCTTCATCTGGTTCAAATAAACCTACTAAGCATTTTTGTAAAACTGTTTTACCACTTCCACTTGTGCCAATAATTAAATTTGTTTTGCCAGTTTCCATTATATGGCTTACACCATCTAACACCACTTTATCTCCAAAACTTTTTTTTATGTTTTTAAATTCTATCATGAAAAAATAAATATTTTTTAAAGTAGCAATGCTGCCAACATATAATCCGATAATAAAATCATGATACAACTTACCACTACGGCCTTTGTGCTCGATCTTCCAATTTCTAAAGCACCGCCTTGTACATGGTATCCATAATATGCAGGTATAGAACTTATGATAAATGCAAACGTGTATGCTTTTATTAAAGAAAACCAAACATTAAAAGTTTTAAACTCTTGCAATAATCCTCTATCAAAAGTATCATACGATAAAATGCCAGATGCATTGCCAGCAAATCTTCCGCCCCATATACCAAGCACCATCGATATTACAACAAGTAAAGGAATCATTAATAAAGCAGCTGCAATTTTGGGCATTACCAAAAATGTTTTTGTATTAATGCCCATTATTTCTAAAGCATCTATTTGTTCGCTCACACGCATATTGCCAAGCTCGCTTGCTATCTTGCTGCCAACTACGCCTGCAAGTACAATACACACAAGCGTTGGCGAAAATTCTAAGATTACAGTATCTCGTACAATTTGTGCAATGGTAGATTTTGGAATTAGTGGACTCACTAGTTGATATGCCGTTTGCACTGCACTTACTGCTCCCATAAAAACAGAAACAATAGATACAATGCCAAAAGAACCAATGCCAATATCGCTGCATTGCAGCATAAATTCTTTCCAATAAACTTTGGCATTTTCAGGTTTTGCAATCATGCCTTTTAGCATGAGCACATATTTGCCAAAGTGTGTAATAAAATTCATTAATATTTAAATTTTTTATTTATGTGTACTTTTAAAAAGACAACGGACAACTGACCACCAAGCACTTTATTTTGCAAACTTATTGTTTGCCAACTGAATTATTGAAAACTGCTTTTTGCCAACTTTACCAACTGTTACTTGCCAACTGCTTTTGCCTTGCTCTTCCACCACTTTGTACGTTTTATTTCATCTTGCGTAGCTGGCAAAGTTGCTTCTTTGTTTTTACTTTTTGCTTGTGCATCCACCACGGCTATTACCACCATGTTAAAAATACTTCTTATGCTGCTTCCCAATTGTAATACATGCACTGGCTTATTCAGCCCTAATAAAATTGGACCAATACTATC
>JAYTGY010000272.1:0-2746 GCA_043733065.1 Ferruginibacter sp. | reverse complement strand
GTGTATGTTTCTTTTGATGATGGGGTAAATTGGCAATCGTTAAAATTGAATATGCCTGCAACATCTATAAGAGATTTGGTAATAAAAGATGATGATTTGGTAATTGGTACGCATGGTAGAAGTTTTTGGATACTGGATGATATTACTTCTTTACGGCAAGTAAATAATCAACTAATTAATCAGTCAACTATTTTGTACAAACCCCAAAATACTTTTCGTGTAAGATGGAATATGTATCCCGATACTCCTATACCACAGGAAGAACCAGCGGGGCAAAATCCGCCTGATGGTGCTGTGATAAATTATTATTTGAATGAAAATGTAAACAGCATCAGTTTGGAAATTTTGGATGCTAAAAATAATATGGTAAGAAAATATTCTTCGCTAGATACGATGTATAAAATTGGCGATGTAAATATTCCACATTACTGGATACGACCACAACAAATATTATCTGCCGCAGCAGGCAGCCACCGTTTTATGTGGGATATGCATTATACGCCTTTGAATGTTCCGCCTTCCTACCCTATTTCTGCAACGTATATGAATACAGCACCAGAGGCAACATCGCCATGGGTAATGCCAGGAAAATATACAGCCGAATTAACTGTGAATGGAAAAGTATATTCACAAAGTTTTATTGTAAAGATGGATCCAAGGGTGAAAACTAATGCGAAAGATTTACAGCTGCAACATGATTTGAGTTTGATGTGCTACAATAATATTAAAGCGTGTGTGAAAAAGTTAGAAGGGTTAAATGAATATACTGAAGCCGCAAAAACAATATCCAGCTTTATTAATAAATTTACTTCTATCCAAAATGTACTCCAAGAAAGTGACTGGGCACCAACAACGCAAATGGTAAATGTGGCTAAAGAAACTGCAGCGGCTTTTACACAATTTTACAACTCATTAAAATAGATAATAGAAATATAAATTTAGATCTTATTACCAGATTTGTGGCGCAGAGAATCTGCCATTAGTAATCTACCGTATTTGATGGTGCCGATGTGCGAAATTTATAAAAGAGGTTTATGCAAAGCACAGATAAGTTTTCACAAAGTCTTTTTTTAATACTTTTTGAAAATAAAAGCAGTAAAAATGAAAGATAAGTTTCTACTTTCTTACTCTTTCAAAAATTGCAGTATAGCATTTATTGTTTTATCTTTTTTCTGCATAATAATAAAATATTTACCAGCGGCAAGTTCTGTGTTTATCGTAAATTTAAAAGAATAAACATTATCCAGTACCATTTGTTTTTGCATAAAACTTTTACCGCTTTCATCTATTAATAATAATGAATAGTTACCAGAAAATAACGCATCTTTTGTTGCTATGGTAATCGTTTTTTCTTTTGATATAGGATTAGGATAGCAATACACTTGTTCATTTTGCATATTGCCACAAGTGCCATCAACAATAACTATTGGCGAGTATTTCTGCATCCCATTTTTATCCACCGATTTTAATCTTACGAATAAACTGTGCGCTTTTAGTTGATCTGTAATACGAATTAATGTTGAATAGTTGTTTTTGTTTTCAGCAATTAATGAAGTAAGTTTTGTAAAGTTGGAACCGTCTTTGCTATACTCAACTTCATACCGATCTACATTTATTTCTTGCGCTACTGCCCAACTAAAATCTATCGTACAATCTTTTTTATTTGTTGCTCTAAAATCATTAATAATAACTGGCACTACAGTAGTAATCGTATATTGAAGAGAGGCAGTATTATTTCCTGAATTATCATCAGAAAGCGTAAAACTTGGATTGCCATTAGTAATAAAAAAATTACTTGTTAGGTTTGATATTCCATTTGTACTTGGTTTTACATTAAATACAAATTGACCAATAAAATCATTCGGCAAAGCAGAAGAAAGTGTACACCTTATTTTAGGTTGACTACCTGAAGTGATATAAGTATAGGTAAAATAAGTGCTCAATGGCGCATTACTTAAATAATTATTTAAGATTGCAGGAGTAGCGGTTAGTGCAGGATCAAGAATAAACTTTGTGCCAAAACCTATATCAACTAATACCGTATTTGGCGGAATTACATTTGTTTGATTAAGATTAAAAACATCTAGCTTAATTTTATAAATACCATTAATAAACAAAGTATTTGCATCTACAGGCACATCGCCTAAATTGGTAATATCAAATGAACCCAATGCTGGATCGGCATTGACAGGCGTAACTTGAGCAATGACCGATAAGGGTACAGCAATAGTAACAAAGTATGCTAGTATGAAACGATAAAAAATTATTAGGCATTTCATTTTATAAATAATTGTAGTATGAATTTTAATTAAGTAGATGCTTCATTTACTATAACATTATTTTACCAATTTGTAATTTACATAAGAACCGATATCGTTTATAATTTACAATTTAAAAGAGGTAAGTTCTAATAATAAAATTGAACATTACGATTTTCGATTATGAATTTTCAATTTTTCAAACGATACATGTATTATTTATACTCTTATTGTTTCACAAATTTAAGTATCACAGGTTTTCCATCTTCCCCTACCAAGGTAACAAAATATATGCCTGTTATTAAAAATTTAGTTTTTATTTTTATCTGTACTGCATTTTTATAAGTTTCTTCTAACCTTTTCATTTCGCTACCAGCTGCATTGGTAATCCTAATACTATATTTTCCATTAAATATTCCTGCTTTTGCTTGTAATGCAACTTCAGTAACTTCAGATGGTACAGGGTTTGGATATATGGAAACATCAAA
>JAYTGY010000271.1:0-1824 GCA_043733065.1 Ferruginibacter sp. | reverse complement strand
GCCAAGCTTTTAAATAACGGAAATGTAACTGATGCATGGCAAGTATTGCTCGCCAATGATGTTATTTAACGTTACTAAAACACTATCTACATTTTAGATTGGTATTTTTGCCAATATGAAAATACTTCTACTGCTATTATTTCCTATTGCAAGTTTTTGCCAGCCAATTACGCATTACAAAAACCTTGCGCTTGAAGGTGGCGGAATGAAAGGTATAGCATATGCGGGCGCATTTAAAGTATTAGAAGAAAAAGGTGTTTTGCAAAACATTGAAAACATAGCTGGCTCTTCTGCTGGTGCTATTGCAGGATTAATGGTTTCTATTGGTTATAATGCCACTGAGATTGATAGTATATTGATGTCGTTGAAATTTCAAAAATTTAAAGATGGCAAAGGCGGATTGTTGGGAAAATATAAACGAATTAAAAGAAAATTTGGTGTGTATAAAGGCGATCGGTTTGAGGAATGGTTGCAAAAAATGTTGTTACAAAAAACAGGAAATGCAAATTTAACTTTCGAAGATTTACATCAACTAAAATTAAAAAATAATTTATATAAAGACTTGTTTTGTACAGGTACAAATATTAGTAAACAACGCCTCGAAGTTTTTTCTTTTAAAAGCACACCCAATTTTTCTTTAGCTACTGCTGTGCGTATAAGTGGTGGAATTCCTATTTATTTTACGCCCGTCTCACTCAATAATTCGTTACAAAAGATTGAAGAGGGCGATACTAGTTCTTATATAAATTATTATGTGGATGGTGGTATGCTTTGCAATTATCCCATAAGCATGTTTGATAGCTGTAAAGCAGGCGGGGAAGCACTTTTATGCAACGATTTGGTTTTTAATAATGAAACACTTGGTATTAAGTTAGAGCGTCAAGCACAAATAGATTCTTTCCTCAACAATAACATTGCCATACCAGCATTTAACCCCAAAAATATGAACGACTATATGGGTGCATTCGGAAATTTAATGATGGAAACCATGGAAAGAAAATATCCTAATTTAGAAAACGAAAAAGGCAGAACCATTTTTATTAGCGATGGTGGTGTACATGCAAGAATAAAAAAGACTAGTGTAAAAAATAAAAGATTATTGTATGATAATGGTGTAAAAGGAACACAACTATTTTTTGAATTACTCAACAAAAAATAATTGCATTATACTATTTTATTTTGCATCATCATCTCCATCATTATTTTGTATGATGGCAATTTTATCTACCCTTAGCGCATGCCGCCCACCTTCAAATGCTGTGGCAATAAATGTATCAATCATTTGCTTTGCTACTTCTAGTGTTACAAACCTAGCAGGAATACAAAGTATGTTTGCATCGTTGTGCATACGTGCAAGTGAAGCTATTTCATTTTCCCAGCAAATAGCTGCACGTATGTGTGCGTGCTTATTTGCAGATATAGCTACACCATTTGCACTGCCACAAAGCAAAATACCAAAACTGTATTCTTTGCTTTCTACAGCATTGGCAACAGGGTGTGCAAAATCAGGATAGTCAACAGAATCTGCGCTATATGTTCCAAAATCTCTTAAGGCCACACCTTTTTCATCTCTTAAATAATTAATAAGTTTTGTTTTGTATTCAAAGCCGGCATGGTCGCTGCCTATGGCAAGTGGTTTAGATAAATCGAATAACATCATTAATGAATAATTTTATAATGAATAATTAATAATTTTTTAAAAGGAAATTTCCATTTTAAAATTTAGGACGCTTATAAAAATGTTGATAAAAGATTTAAAGCCGAAGAGCTCCCGACATAAATGTACGGGACACGTGCGGGATAGAAGCGAAAATCCTTTTTGTG
>JAYTGY010000270.1:0-11472 GCA_043733065.1 Ferruginibacter sp. | reverse complement strand
GATAAAGAAAATTTAATGGCAGAAATTGCTTTCAATATTTTACAGCGTAGTGTAAATGTATTAATGATGAATTAGAGCACAATAAGCCTCATAAAAACGGATGCCAACTTTCTAAAAGTTGGCATCCGTTTTTATATCCGATTGTATAAATTATAATCCAAATTGATCCCCAGCTATTGCAGATTTTTTTCCTGCAAGTGATGGATCTAATTCAATAGCTTTATTACACATATTTTCCCCTCTATCTTTTTTACCCAATTTAATAAAAGAAAGCCCAGCTTGATATAATGCTTTGCCATCTCTTGGATCTATTTCTAATAACTTTTGGCAATAATCTAAAGAACGTTCGTATTGCTTTTGCGCATATAAAATTTGCGCTAGTTCTCTTAATATTTCTTTATTCCCTTTCCGTTTGAATATTTCTAATATTTTTTCTTCTCCTTTTGCAAATTGACCACTATAAATTAACGCATATCCATAATTTTCTGTGTAATCGTTATTTACAGTATATCCATTTTTTACTGCAAGCTCATAAGTTATTACTGCTTCTTTATAATGGTTTTGACTAAAATAAAGTAAGCCAAGTTCATAAGCCCAAGCTGGTTTTTCTGGATTCAATTCAACCGCTTTTACAAAATATGGAACTGCTTTACGCTCCATTTCTACTTCAATATAATTTTTGGCTAAAGTATAGTTTGCTTCCGCATCAGCTGGATTTTTACTCAGTGCAGCCATTAAAAATCTTTCTGCATCTACATAATTTTCTTTCTTAAAATTAGCAATACCCAAAATTCTAGTAGAATTTTCGCATGTTGGGCATTTTTTTGCAAATTCTATTGCCTTATCCCATTGTCTAAAATCAAAATATACTGTTGAAAGTTCTTTTATTACTTCTGTATTAGATGGTTGTAACTCGTAGGCCTTTAAAAAATTGGCTTTTACCTTGTCTGTTTTACGTAAAAAGTTATTTACATGCCCATTTTGTATATATGCTTCGGTGTAAGTTTTATCGAAATTGATAGCTTTTTCAAAATAAGTAGATGCCACAAGATAATGCTTGGCAGTTTTTTCATCCATTCCTTTTTTAAAATAAAACTCAGCACTATCCGATGAGTTTGCTGCGAATGAAGCAGTTGCAACAAATAAAGCACTAATAGTAAAGATTTTTTTCATAAGGTAACTTTGGCAATTATTATACCATTATCGAATAACTACTACACTAAACGCTGGAATATTTAGTTTTAGTATGTGCATTTTTTTCTTTTTTTCCACAGGTTCAAATAATATGTTAGTATTCATATTATTTCCACTACCCCAAAAGCAAGTAGCATCTGAGTTTAATACTTCTTTCCACCCTGTTTTGCCTTTTAAAGTAATCTCCCAATTGCTATAATTATTATTAGAAACATTTAAAATAACAACAATATCCTTGTTTCTATCACTACAAATCCTTCGAAAAATCATTACACCCTCTAATGAATGTGACAAATCTTCCCACTTAAACCCTTTTTTATCAAATTGCCATTCATATAGTGCAGGCTCTGTTCTGTAAAGATGATTTAATGCCCTTACATATTCTTGCATACCGCTATGAGAAGGATATTGTAATAATTCCCATTGCAATTCGCTATCATAATTCCATTCGTTAGTTTGTGCAAATTCATTACCCATAAAATTGAGCTTTGCACCCATATGCAAGTACATACATCCGTACAACAAACGCAAATTGGCAAATTTTTGAAATTCATCTCCTGGCATTTTATACAACATCGGGCTTTTGCCATGTACAATTTCATCATGACTTAACGGTAGCATAAATTTTTCATCAAAAAAATACATCATGCTAAATGTAAAATCGTTTTGCGATTTTTTTCTTTTGTTCCAATCTTTTTTAAAATATTTAAAAGAATCGTGCATCCAACCCATCATCCATTTCATACCAAAACCAAAGCCACCTTTGTCTATGGGCTTTGTAATACCAGACCAATCGGAAGCTTCTTCGGCAATTGTTTGTACGCCATCAAATTCTCTATAAACCATCGTATTAAAATCTTGCAAAAACGAAATAGCTTCTTCATTATCGTTTCCACCTTTTTCGTTTGGCTCCCACTCTCCTTCTGCCCTACTAAAATCTAATCGTATAATTGAATTTACAGCATCAACCCTTAATCCATCTATATGATAAGATTGTAACCAAAAATGTGCACTGCTTAATAAAAACGAACGCACTTCTCCCCTTTTGTAATTAAAAATATAACTGTTCCAATCTTTATGAAAACCCTTGCGCATATCTGCATACTCGTATGTATGTGTACCATCAAACATGTAGAGCCCATGCGCATCTGCAGGAAAATGAGAAGGCACCCAATCTAATATTACGCCAATTTCATTTTTGTGTAATTCATTTATAAGATTCATCAATTCTTGCGGCGTTCCGTAACGAGATGTAGCAGCAAAAAAACCAGTGCATTGATAACCCCAACTCCCATCGTAAGGATATTCGGTAATGGGCATTAACTCTACATGTGTATAACCCATTTCTTTTACATAAGGTACCAGTCTTTCTGTAATTTGATTGTATGAATTAAAAATATTTGGTTTGTCTTTTTGGGGACGCATCCAACTTCCCAAATGCACTTCATACACACTCCATGGCGCAGCAAGTGAGTTGTAGTTTTTTCGTTTTTGCATCCAGTCATTATCGCTCCAATGATGATGCAATTTTTTTGTAATAGATGCTGTGCCTGGTCTTAACTCACAATAATTTCCATAAGGATCTGCCTTAAAAGTTTCAATACCATCAAATCCCTGAATTTGGTATTTGTACAAAGCACCTTCTGGCATACGAGGAATATAACCTTCCCAAATACCCGATTTATCGAGCCGTACAAATAGTGGATGCAAATTATTTTTCCATCCATTAAATTCTCCTATTACACAAACGTATGTTGCATTTGGTGCCCATACTGCAAAATAAAAGCCATCTTCGTTTTGCAAATGCAAAAAATGACTGCCAAATTTTTCGTGCCCGTAAAACATTTTCCCTTCTTGAAATGCAACAATATCTTCATCAGAAAAAAATGAATAATTCCAAACCATTTTTGTGGTATCAATAAAATTATCGTCTTCGTATGCCATTCGTATTTAGAATTATACCGTTTGTAATTTACTTTTAAGTATAAATTTAATGATTGTTAAATTTGCGGCATTAATAATTTTATTTATTAACTAATGCTCAATTGTATGAATCAAAAAATTTTACTCCTAATAGCCTTTATATTTTCTGCTTTATTTGCGGCAGCGCAAAATGCAACTGTAACAGGAAACGTAAAAGATACGGCTACAAAAGTTAATGTAAAAAATGCTGTTGTATCACTTCTTTCTCCTAAAGATAGTATTTTAAAAGCGTTTACTCGTGTAAAAGAAGATGGATCGTACAACCTAAAAAATGTGAAGTTAGGTAAATACATTATTTCTGTTACGCATCCAACTTTTGGAGAGTATGTAGATGATGTAGAAGTAAAAAGTATAAATGAAAATTTTGGTACAATTGCACTTACAACAAAAAGTAAATTATTGGCAGAAGTAATTGTAAAAAGTGGAAGTCCGATTCGAATAAAAGGTGATACTACAATTTATACTGCAGATAGTTTTAAAGTAAGCGCCAATGCAAATGTAGAAGAGTTACTGAAAAAAATGCCAGGCATACAGGTGGACAAAGATGGTAAAATAAAAGCCATGGGGCAAACTGTGGAAAAAGTTTTGGTGGATGGTGAAGAATTTTTTGGTGATGACCCAGGCATGGCGGTAAAAAACTTACGTGCCGATGCTGTAAAAGAAGTACAAGTATTTGATAAAAAAAGTGACCAAGCAGAATTTACTGGTATAGATGATGGTAAAACAAAAAAGACAATTAACCTAAAACTAAAAGAAAATAAAAAGAAAGGCTACTTTGGAAAAATAGATTTAGCAGGTGGTTTATTGAAAAACAAAGACCCAAGATTTAATGATAATATTTTATTGAGTTCGTTTAAAGGAAAAAGGAAATTGACAGGATTTTTATTGAACGGAAATACTGGGCAAGATGGATTGAATTGGCAAGATGAACAAAAATTTGGTGGCAATGATAATGAAGCTAACATGTTTGATGAAGACGGAGGCATAAATTTTAGTTTTGGTGCACAGCAGAATCAAGATGAAGAACCAAATATAGATGCAAAAAATGGATACCTTACCAATGTGAATGCTGGCGTGCAATACAGCAATAAATGGAACGATAAAACCAATCTTAATTTTGCACCAAAATACAATAGTCAGCGGTACAACAATAACAAAACTACTTACACGCAAAATCAAATAAAGAGCACATCGTTAAACACAAATAGCAATGATGATATTTTTATTACTAGAAATAATGTAAAACTAAAAGCTACTTACGAAATAAAAATAGACTCGGCAAATACACTTAAAATAATTGCAAAATCTAATTTTTACAATACAGAAAGTGTAGAAAACACAAATGGAATAACAACGGGTTATAATAATTCATTTGTAAATAGTTCTGATAAACTCTTTACAACAAATAGCGATAAACAAGCTTATGGCATAAACATTTCCCTAAAACATAAATACAAAAAAGCAAGAAGAACTTTTTCACTTACTGGAGATTGGAACCAATTAAATAATACTGGTACAAATATTTTAAAGTCACGAAATATTGTATTAGATACATTTGGATTACC
The DNA here is from genome assembly GCA_043733065.1 of Ferruginibacter sp. Classification (GTDB taxonomy): domain Bacteria; phylum Bacteroidota; class Bacteroidia; order Chitinophagales; family Chitinophagaceae; genus Ferruginibacter. Next base: position 6,730 of record JAYTGY010000270.1, on the reverse strand, counting down.
AGTTTATATTGACGTAAACCAGCAGAAAGATTTTGAAAAGATTACAAATAATGTGTCTTCCAAAATTGTATATACCGAACCTTTGACAAAAAAATTGGCGCTAGAATTATCATACCAGTTGAGCATAAATAATGGAACAAATGACCAAGCAACAATGAAGTACAATGCAGCAACAGCAAAATATGACAATAAACTAGACACTTTATCAAATCAATTCAGACAAAACATTGTACAAAATATACCTTCCTTTAAAATAAATTATTCTTACAAAAAATTTAAAGCCAACATAGGCGCAGGCGTAAGTTTTTTTAATTTTAATTTGAAAGATTTAAGTACAAACATACCTTCCAATAGAAACTATAATAATTTTTCACCAATAGCCAATTTCACATACACACGCAAAGCCAATCATAGTTTATCTTTCAAATATACTGGTACAACAAAACAACCAACTATAGATCAGTTGCAACCTTTACGAAACAATAATGATTTGTTTAACCAATATATAGGCAATCCAAATTTGAAACCATCTTTTATGAATAGTTTTTCTATAAATAATTTTGGTTACAATTTTGTAAAAGATTTGTGGCAATACCAAACAATAATGCTTGGCGTAGAAAATAATTCTATAGCTAATAACAGGGTTACAGATACTAGCATTGGACTTACCAAAACGCAACCTATAAATACCAATGGAAATATTAATGTAAATATTTTTGCAGGTACAGGTTTTAAGGCAAAAAAAATAAACACACGATTTAGTTTTAATTTCAATACAGGCTTTAATAGATACGTTGATTTTGTAAACAATGAAAAAAATATTTCAGATAATACCAATGTAGGTTTAAACGTAAACATCAATAAATCGAAAGATAAAAAATATGATTTGGGCTTTAGTTTTGGCCCCAATTACAATTTGCAAAAAACATCTCAAAATAATATAAAAAACAAATATTTATCTACCAACATAGGTGTTAATGCCACCATTTACTACAAAAAAGTATGGTCTATAAATACAGATTACGATTTAAATACTCGCCAAAAAACGGCACAAGCACCATCGCTCACCTACAATATTTTAAATACCAAATTGCAACGTACATTTAAGAAAGATGAATACACCATTTATTTTTCTGCGAGAGATTTGCTTAATCAAAACATTGGGCTTGATCGTAATTTTTATGGCACAACATTTACCGAAATAAGAAACACTAGGCTACAAAGATATTTTATGATTGGCTTTGCATGGAATTTTAAAAACAAAGCTGCCGAAAAAAAATAATTGAAACCCTCAAAAAATATTATCATGAAAAAAATAACCATATTCGCCATTATCGTTTTATTCGTTTTAAATAAAACCAATGCACAAATTTTTATAGAAAAAGCTATCATACAGTTTGAAGTAAAATCGAACATTAAAAAAACAATGGGTAGTAGTAATTGGGAAGAGCAAATGGCCGAAAAAATGCCAACATTTAAAACAGAATATTATACTTATACTTTTGCCAATAATAAAAGTTTGTACAAATTCGATTACTTAGCAGAAAAAGATAAATATCCTGTATGGTTTCGCAACGAAAATAAAAATAGTTGGTTTACAGATTATGCTACTGGAAAGCAAACTATAGAAAAAGATTTGATAGGTTCTACTTTTAATATTGAAGATAGTGTGCCTGCTCTTGAATGGAGAATGATAAACGAGAACAGAATCATAGCTGGTTTTAATTGTAAAAAAGCAGTTACAAAAATATTTGACAGTGTATATGTATTTGCATTTTATACCGATGAAATAATGGTATCGGGTGGTCCAAATTCTATTGGTGGTTTGCCAGGCATGATAATGGGCATGACCATTCCAAGATTATACACCTCGTGGATTGCCACAAAAGTATCTGTAAATGGTGTGGATGCAAATACCATACAACCCGTAACGGCAAAGAAATACGAAACCAACAAATCGTTGCGCACATTTATTGAAGAACGCTCCAAAGATTGGTGGCAAGGTGGTGAAGCAACTGATGAGCAAAAGCAACAGAAGAATAGATTTATATGGGGGATGTTGTTGTGATGTAAGATTTAGGATTGGAAGAATTAAAATTATTTACAAGAAAGCGAATCTAGTTTGATTCGCTTTCTTGTGTTTTTTAAATTTTACAAATCCCCTACAACTCAAACCCATCCGCAATCATAGCTCCTTTCTTTATTACAACTATACCATCTTTTATTACAAACAAAGCATGATCAGTATCTTCTAAATGTTTGCCGCCATTTATTTTTACATTATTACCAATACGGCAATCTTTATCGGTTATTACATTTGTCAATTCGCAGTTATCGCCTATACCAACTTTAGGAATTCCCTTTTCAAAATTGTGCGCTATATCTGCAATGGTTTCATAAAAATCGCTGCCCATTATGTAACAACTTTCTAAAACTGTTCCAACTCCTATCCTACTTCTTATGCCAATTACAGAGTTTGTAATAGATTTTGCGTGAATGATACAACCCTCTGCAAACAAAGATTGCGTAACAGTTGTACCACTAATTTTTGCTGGCGGTAGCGTACGTGAGCGTGTATAAACTCTTTGGTTACTATCAAATAAATTGAATGGTGGAATATCCAACGTAAGTGCAAGGTTGGCTTCAAAGAAAGAATAAATATTGCCAATATCTGTCCAATAACCACCGTATTGATAACTGATAACTTTATACTTACTAATTGAATCTGGAATAATTTCTTTTCCAAAATCTGTTGCATCTTTTTTCTCTTCTTCTAGCAAACTAAACAATACTTTTCTGCTAAAAATATAAATGCCCATAGATGCTAAATAGTTTCTACCAGCAGTTTGCATATCAGTGCCAGTATTGCTTTCCCAATTGGGCAATAATGCTGCAGCTGGTTTTTCTATAAAAGATGTAATAAAATTATTTGCATCCGTTTTTAGCAATCCAAATTCTGTGGCTTCTCTTGCTTCTACAGGTATGGTGGCAATGGTAATATCTGCACCAGCAGCTTTATGATTGTCTATCATTTCTGCAAAATCCATTTGGTACAATTGGTCTCCGCTTAATATTAGTACATATTCAAAATCATTTTTTTCGATATGCTTTAACGACTGGCGCACCGCATCTGCAGTGCCTTGAAACCATCCTAAACTATCTGGCGTTTGCTCAGCCGCCAAAATATCTACAAACCCACTGCTAAAACCGCTAAACTGATACGTATTTTTTATATGCTTGTTTAAGGAAGCAGAGTTGTACTGAGTAAGTACAAACATTCTGTTGATATTACTATTTATACAATTGGAAATGGGAATATCTACCAATCTGTATTTTCCTGCAATAGGCACAGCAGGCTTGCTTCTTGTGGCAGTAAGCGGATATAATCTACTGCCCGATCCGCCACCTAAAATTACTGCTACTACTTGTTTGCTATTCATACATTTATTTTTTTGCTTCGTTATAAAGATTAAGATATTGTTGTGCACTTACTGTCCAACTATTATCAATTTCCATCATTGCTTTTCTTATTTTTTTCATTTTATTTTTATCTGCGTACAATTCAATAGCACGCTGTATCGATATATCAATGTCGGTAAGCGATGCATGGTTGCAACATAAGCCATAACCATTTTCTTCATCAATATCTATTACCGTATCTCTCAAACCTCCCGTTCGTCGTACCATTGGTACTGTGCCATATCGCATAGCATACAACTGGTTTAAACCGCAAGGCTCTACTCTACTCGGCATCAATAAAAAATCGGCACCAGCATACATTAGGTGGCTCAGTTTTTCGTTGTAAGATATTTGAGAATTATAGTAACCTACAAAATTATTTTGCATATTTGTCAATGCATTTTCTACTGCCGGATCGCCACTGCCCAAAATTAAAAAATTTAATTTACCAAGGTAATTTGTTAGTGCATTTTTAATTGCATCGGGCAAAAGATCCGCTGCTTTTTCTCCAACCAATCTACCAATAAAAACAATCAATGGCAATTTATTATCCAAATTAAAATCTTTGCAAAGTTTTTTCTTGTTCAATGCTTTTCCATCTTCCGCATCTTTTACACTAAAATTATCTAGTATGTAAGTATCCGTTTCAGGATTCCATACTTTATAATCTATTCCATTTATTATACCACTACACTTTGCATATTCTGTACGAAACAAAGGCTCTAAACCATTTGCATCATCCATTAATTCTTGCATATAACCTGGGCTCACTGTATTTACCTTGTCGGCCATTTTAATGCCACAGGCCAAAGGGTTTACGGTGTTGTTCCAATCAAGCATTCCCCAGCGCCATGTGTTCCATGCTGGCAAGTAAACTGCTTTGTCCCAACCCATCCAACCTTGGTATTGTGCATTGTGTATGGTAAGCACTGATGCAATATTTTTTAATTTTGCATAACCAAAACATTCCCTCATCATAAAAGGAATAAGTGCTGCTTGGTGGTCGTGTACATGTACAATATCTGGCTGGTGTTCCCATTTATTTATCCATTCTAGCACGGCTATCTGAAAAGCTGTAAATCGTTCTGTATCGTCATCATAGCCATATACTTTTTCTCTATCAAGTAATCCGTTTATATCTACACAATATAAATCAAAACCAAGTTTATTTGTTTTTTCTTTGATGATGGTAAAATCAAAATTCATAGTACTCATAGAAAAATTTCCTTTGTGTACCACATCCCATTCACTATCGTACAAAAATTTTGTACGATACATTGGCATTACTACTTTTGCGGTATGGCCTTGCTTTTGTTGGTATTTTGGCAAAGCGCCTACTACATCTGCAAGCCCACCAACTTTTGCCATTGGGTAGCACTCTGCACTTACGTGAATTATTTCCATTGCTAGCTATATAATTTACAATGAATTTATGAAGTATATTTTGAAACGAAAAACTTATTCATAAAAAAATAAGAATAACGTAATTTAACATAGATATAGATTTGTGTTAAATTATTATTTTTCTTTCAAAATACTAGAAACAGCATGTATTTTTGTATCTTAAACATATAAACATGAAATTAATTTTCCTTTCATTTTCTTTGATGCTTTCTGCAGTTGCCATAGCGCAACCTAAAATTATAAAACAAGCCATTATAACAACTAGCACAAATATTATTGCGCCAGAAGATGATGATGTGTCGCAAATACAACCACAGGGTGAAGGACGTGGAGGTGGTTTTAATTTTAGAAACATGCTAGATGGCGAAATAAAAAGCACAACATATATTAAAGATGATTTGGTAAAAACAAATTTTAAATCGGAATCTGCCAAAGGAACAATTTATAGAGATAATGCTGCAAAAGTAACCACTACCGTTACAGAAATGATGGGCAATAAAACTGGTGTAAAATCTACAGACAATGACCAAGAAGAAATGAAAAAGAAAATGGATAGCATGAGAGCAGAGAGAGCAAAAACAGATACCAATATGAAACAAAGAACTCGTACTGCAAATTTTCAACAGACGATTGCTTATACAGAAGAAACAAAAAAAATAGCTGGTTACAATTGTAAAAAAGCATACATTATTACCGATAAATTATTAAAAAAAGATTCTTTGGCCGTATGGTTTACGCCAGATATAAAGTTTCCAAACGTTGCATCTACAGGTGGCACAAGCAGCCTTGGTATGATGGCTACTTTTTTTGGTGGCACTCCAAGTTTTGATAAGATAGAGGGTTTTGTAATGATGTACGAAACAAAATTGCCTCGTGGCAGAGTAATGGAAGTAAAGGTTACTAAAATAGAAATAGACAAAGAAATAGCCGCTAAAGAATTTGAGATACCAAAAGATATAGAAATAAAAAGCATGAAAGATATGCAAGGTCCGGGTGGTGGAATGAGAATGATTATGGGCGGCAGATAAATAAATATTTTAAAAGAAAAAGCGACTCCATTTTAAAGTCGCTTTTTTTTATTAAATAAAATTTTATAAGCATTAACCAAAGAAAAAATAGCACAAAGCAATAGAAGTAATAATGCCCACCAAATCTGCTAAGAGCATGGCAGAAACTGCATAGCGTGTATTTTTTACGCCAATAGCACCGAAGTACACAGCTATTACATAAAACGTGGTGTCGGATGAACCTTGAAGAATACAAGACAAACGACCTGGAAAAGAATCAGCTCCATAAGTTCCCATTGTAGAAACCATCATTCCTCGTGCGGCACCACCGCTAAAGGGTTTTACGAGTGCAGTTGGTAAACCATCTACAAAACGAGTGTCTGCACCCATTGCAGCAAACATTGTTTTTATCGTATTTATGATGGCATCAAAAGTGCCGCTTGTGCGCAACAAACTTATGGCTACTAACATCCCAACCAAGTAAGGTATAATTCTTACGGCAGTTTCAAAACCACCTTTTGCACCAGTTATAAATGAATCAAAAACATCTACCTTTTTATACAAGCCGCCTAAAACAATTGCAATAAAAATAAAAAGAATTAAACCATTGCTTAACGCTCCTGAAAAAAATTGAAGTTCATCTGCATCTAACGATTTTAAATAAACCATTAGCAAAGCAATGATGGCAGAAATACCACCAACCCACATTAATATTGTAGGTTGAAAAATATTTATTTTTTGTTTGATAGAAACAATAATCATAGCAGCAATGGTAGCAACAAAAGTTGCAATCATGCATGGGATAAAAATATCTAACGGGTTTGCTGCTTTTGCAGATGCACGCAGCGCAATAATGCTTA
>JAYTGY010000269.1:0-3730 GCA_043733065.1 Ferruginibacter sp. | reverse complement strand
GCCAACTTTTTAAAAGTTGGCATCCGTTTTTATTAGTATTCATTCTTGGCAAAAAAAATAGAAATTTATTTTAATATCGATTATACATAATCCAAAGTACAAAAAAATGAATAATGTTATGGTGAGGCACTCGCAAAATACGGTTTAAGCTCTTTTAAAAAAACAAAAGTCGAATTTCTTGGAGTGTCAGGCTGAGCCTGTAGAAGCCGATGCACTTAATGAAACCCGCCACAAGCTCAAGCTGACAACTTTTATAATTTAACGTAATAGCATTTTCGATGGCTAAAATATGTTTTAAAAATATTAGATAATCAATAAAGAAAATAGTAGTAAAAATTAGTACCAAACAAAAAATAAAAATTACAAAAATAACCCCAGTTCACTTTCAGGATTAAGGGCATCTATTTCTTTTTTTACTGCGGTTCTAATTTTCTTTTCGGCAGCTTTTAATTCAGTAGATATTTTGTCAGAAAATTGTTGTGCAATATTGTCAATTGTAGTTGGTAGTTTTTCTTCATCTGCCAAACTATCATCTGTAGTTTTTTCAATTATTGTTTTTACACTGTAGGCAACAACAGCACCAATAGCCACGCCTGCTAGCAAAGCCAAAATAATTTTCGATTTACTCATAAATTAATTTTTATTTTTAAACTAATAAACAAATTCTATGCCGTTTGTTTACTGGCAACTTTTAATTTAATTATACTTTTTCAGTGCTTCCGAAATCTTTTCAAATAACTCTTCTTCGTTTAAGTTTTTTGGTACAAATTTTTGCCCAGTTATTTGCTCATACAATTCAATATATCTGTTGCTAATTGTAGCTATTTTCTCATCGGTCATTTCTGGTACAGCTTGTCCCTCTTTGCCCATAAAATTATTTTCTATAAGCCACTCTCTTACAAATTCTTTACTCAGTTGTTTTTGTTTTTCATTATTTGCTAATCTTTCATTAAACCCTTCGGCATAAAAATATCTTGATGAATCGGGCGTATGTATTTCATCCATCAAATAAATTTCATTTTCTATTTTCCCAAATTCATATTTTGTATCTGCTAAAATTAAACCTTGCGCTGCAGCTAAAGTTTTGCCTCTTTCAAATAATTGTAATGCATATTTTTCTAAAACATTCCATTCTTCTTGCGTGCATAATCCATTTGCAATAATTTCTTCTTTGCTTATATCTTCATCGTGCCCTTCGGTAGCTTTTGTAGAAGGTGTAATAATAGGAGTAGGAAAAAAATCGTTTTCTTTCATCCCGTCTGGCATTTGTACGCCACATAATATACGCTTGCCTGCATTATATGTACGCCATGCGTGACCAGTAATATTGCCACGTACAACCATTTCTATAGCAAAAGGTTTGCATTTTTTTCCAATACTAGCATTGGGTGCAGGGGTTTCTAATAGCCAATTTGGACATATATCTTTGCACTTTTGGAGCATGTACGCAGCTATTTCGGTTAAAACTTGTCCTTTATATGGTATTGTGCGTGGAAGTATTACATCGAAAGCGGAAAGTCGATTACTGGCTATCATTATCAATAAATTTTCGCCAATGCTATACACATTACGCACTTTGCCACTGTAAAAACCAGTTTGATTATTAAATTTGTATGTAGCCATGCTGCTAAATTAAACCGTAGATATCAATATATAAGCAACATTTAATTTTAAATACTAACATAACGTTAAAAAATAAAATTTTAAAACACAGTAAGTATGCTTATTTTGCCCTCAAATTATAAACCAAAAAAATGGATATGAGAAAATTTACAAGCTATTTGGTCACAATGGTATTGGCTAACATCTTTACGATGGCTGCTTTTGCGCAAAATGTAACCATAAGCGGTACCGTGAAAAACATTGCAAATGGCGAAAGTGCGCCTGCAGTTTCTGTTACGATTAAGGGAGCCGATGGCGGAACTTTTACAAATGATAAAGGAGGGTATAAGATTACTACAAAATCTTTACCTGTAACATTAGTATTTTCTTCTGTAGGTTATACTGCGCAAGAAGTAACAGTTACAGATGCAACTGTGCCAACGAATGTGAGTTTTGTGCCAAACAATTCGCTTGGGCAAGAAGTGGTAGTATCTGCTACTCGTGTATCTCAAAAGATAATGGAGTCTCCAGTATCTATTGAAAGAGTAAGCGCTGCTGCTATTAGAAATGCACCAGCTGCAAATTTTTATGATGTGGTATTGGCACTAAAAGGGGTGGATGTTACAACATCTTCTCTTACGTTTAAAACACCAACTACTCGTGGCTTTAATAGCAGCGGTAATGCACGTTTCAACCAATTGGTGGACGGTATGGATAACGTAGCACCTGGGTTAAATTTTTCTGTTGGTGCTATTATAGGATTAAGCGAATTAGATGTAGATAATATTGAATTATTATCTGGTGCATCTTCTGCATTGTATGGCCCGGGTGGTATGAATGGAACTTTACTTATGACAAGTAAAAATCCTTTTAAATATCAAGGGCTTTCTTTTTTAGTAAAAGAAGGTATTATGCATACAGATCATAGTCAAAGAGCTGCTGCTCCTTATCATAACTGGAACTTGCGTTGGGGTAAAAAAGTATCTGAAAAATTTGCATTTAAAACAAATTTTGAATTTATACAAGCCAAAGATTGGATGGGAGTTGATGATAGAAATTATAGCAGGTTAGGTACTTTAGGAAAAGTGATACCAGGCAACAGACAAACAGATCCTAATTATGATGGTGTAAATGTATATGGTGATGAAACAAGTGTAGATATGCGCTTGCTTTTCTCTGGCATTGCAGCAAGCTTACCAGGTGCAAATAGTTTTATTACTTCTAACGGATTACTATCTTCTCCACAAAATGTATCTCGTACAGGATATGCTGAAAAAGATGTAGTGAATCCTAACACAGTAAATTTTAAAATGTCTGGTTCAATGCATTATAAAATTACGACAAATACTGAAGCAGTCATAGCAGGTTATTGGGGTACAGGAAATACCATTTATACAGGTAGTGATAGATACTCTATCGTAAATTTTAAAATGGGGCAATATAAAGTAGAATTAAACAATAAAAATTGGTCGCTTAGAGCTTATACAACTCAGGAGAATTCTGGAGAAACATATAATACTACAGCTACTTCAAGATTGTTTAACGAATCTTGGAAACCATCCGTTAAGTTTGATCAGTTTGGTAATGCATCTGGTTGGTATGTAGATTATGCTTACCAATATTTAAGTAATAGAATGAATGGTCTTAATGATTATGATGCACATCAAGCAGCAAGAAAAATTGCAGATGTAGGAAGACCATTACCTGGTACTGCTGCATTTAAAAACGCTTATGATGAAATTCGTAGAAGACCAATATCTGATCCAAAAGGTGGTGGACGATTGGTTGACCAAACAGATTTATACAACTATGAAGGAAATTATAATTTTTCTCATTTAACAAAAAAATTTGCAGATATATTGGTTGGTGTAAATTATAAAAAGTATGTTTTAAATTCTGCGGGTACTTTGTTTGCAGATTTTGATGGCCCGATAGGCATAGGCGAATATGGTGGGTATGTACAAGCTACAAAAGCTATATCAAATAAATTAAAATTAACTGCATCTGGTAGGTACGATAAAAATGATAATTTTAAAGGGCGTTTTACACCAAGGGTAACAGCTGTGATTAAAGTAAAAGAAAACAATAATATTCGTTTATCTTACCAGTCTGCATATCGTTTTCCTAC
>JAYTGY010000268.1:0-6434 GCA_043733065.1 Ferruginibacter sp. | reverse complement strand
CAATTTACTACTGGATTTGGCGAAATTGTAATTTCATTCTTTGCATTGGTGCAACCAATTTTTTGAATATCGCTGTATTTGAAAGTTCCATCATTATTTATCATTTTGAGTCTGAAATAATAAGTAACTCCCGATTCCATCGCATATGTAAATTGGTAATTTTTCAGAACATTACTATTACCTTCAGCTACTACAGTTTTTAATAATTCAAAATTACCAGTTACATCTTTGCTGTATTCTAGTTCAAATTTATCAAAATTTGTTTCTGATGATGTTTTCCAATTTACGATGGCATTGCAATTATTTTTTTGTACAAGAAATTCTTGTAAACTAATAGCAAGAATAGCAGTTAATGGATATCTAACTGTATAAACGGCAGCTGTAAGATCTGCTTTATCAGCTGCATCAACATATGAATAATAAAATTTTGCTTCTTGTCCAGTAATAAAATGTGGATTACCACTATATGTAATTTTAACTTTTAAAAGTGAAGGATTGTAATAAGTAATAATTTGACCTGCTGATAGTATTTGTCCATCATAAAATAAAGTCCCCATTTCTGTAGTATTAGGAACATTGTAAGTTGAACTAATTATTTTAATAGTTTTTCCAACTAAAGACCCAGTTATTGGTTGATCTTCTATATCACTACCTAAAAAAGCTGAATTATCTAAACTGAAAAGTACATTTGGCAGAAAAATACCTCCAAGGCCACCTGTTCCAATATAAGCAATAACGTTAGCAGATTCAGGTAAACGCTCTATCCCAAAATTTACATCAGTAACTAAACTGTTTTGTAAAACATTAATAATAGAAGATTCTCCATTTACGGTTCCATCATTACCAGAAGTATTCCCAACAAATTCGCCAGTATTTGTCCAACCAGAAGGCAAGGCATTTGCCAATGCGTATATTGGATTTGCATAAGTGCCTGCATTTGTGTTAATACTTAATTGTACAGAATAATTTCCAACGATTACATTACTAAATATATAGGTGCCATCATTACTAACAGGCACGCTTGCTACTACTTGATGCAAATTATTTAATAAATTAGCAAATAATAGAGATCCTATATTTGTTTTTGGGTTATTTATTCCTCCAGAGCTAATAATATTATTGTCAGTTACACCGTCTCTATCAATAAATACATTTCCCGAAATTTGCTGCGCATTTGTAATAAATACAAATTGCACTAAGAAAATAAAAATTAAAGTGCTTTTTTTGAAGAGGCTAATCATTGATTAAGTAATTGGTTTTGATAAATATTCTTGCTATTGTAAGTTAAAGAATATGATAAAGTTAGATAAAAAAGTTAAAACAACAACTTTTTTACTATTTTTTTGTAGGATATATACTACAAGAGTGTTTGAGATATTGCAATATTTTTAACAATTTTTCTTTAAAATAGTAGAAAACAAAATGCCTCCCAAAACTGGAAGGCATTCTTTTTTGTGTGTGCGTAAAGGCAGATTCAAGTAAGTTTAGGAAAACTATTGATTAATAAGGGTATCAATAATTTTCTATATTTTTTTAATACTTAACTAGTTTTTCTACAGAAGCAATTCCGTTTTCATTTAAGATTCTTAGAACATACCCACCTGAAGCTAAATCGCTAATATCAATAATTTGGTTGTTTACTACACTTAAAGTTTTTAATAACTTTCCATCATTACTATAAATAGAAACAGTGTTTTTACCTTTAGCCATTTTCTCTATATGGAATGAATTAACAGCAGGATTAGGTCTAATTTCAATTTCAGATTTTGAATCTAAACAACTTAACGAACGAATTTCACTATAAGTAAACGTGCCATCTTTTTTATACATTTTCAAACGGAAATAATAAAACACACCAGACTCCATTGAGAAATTAAATTGATAACCCTTAGTAGAAGTACTGTTTCCTGAAGCTGCTATAGCTCCCAAGGCTTCAAAATTGGTATTAGTTGTTGTGCTATATTGTATTTCAAACTTATCTGAATTTAATTCTGAAGATGTTTTCCAATTTAAAATAGCATTACAATTATTTTTTACTACTGCAAAATCAGACAATACAATTGGTAAAGCATTTCCAGCTGGCCATTGCAAAGAATAAAATGCAGGGGTTGGGTCAGCTAATCCAGCAGCATCTATATAAGAATAGTTAAATATTACAACTCCTGTAAAACCTGCATTCGGCATTGTAAATTTAACTTGTAATAAAGATGGAGTGTAATTAGTTATAACTTGACCAGCAAATACTTGAACACCTGCATATAAAAGTATAGCATTATTCGGTAAATTATCTATTCTTATAGCTTTAGTAGCCAATGAGCCATTTATTGGTTGATCTTCATAATCGCTACCGCTTAAAACTGGTAAAGAATCAACTAAAGTTATAACTTGATTTAGTGTGGGTCTATCAATGAAGTTAGTATAATTGTTAGATTCAGGCAAACGCTCTATACCAAAATTAACTTCAGTTTTGATATCTAATGCATTTACAACAACGCTCGAAGATTTTCCATTTGCTGAACCATCATTGCCAGCAGTATTACCAACAAACTCGCCTGTATTAGCCCAAGTTGGAGGTAATACAGTTGCAGGTGCAGCCGCAGGAGAAAAATAAGTACCAGAGCTTGCATTTGTAGTTAACTGTACAGAGTATGTACCTGCTGGAACATTATCAAATAAGTAAGCTCCATTATTTCCTACAGGAATACTTGCTACAACTTGTCCAGCGGTATTTAACAAATTGGCAAACAATGAACCGCCAATATTTGTAGTCGGATTAGCTATCCCTGCACTTTGATTAACATTATTATCTGTTAAGCCATCTTTATCAATAAAAACATTTCCTGAAATTTGTTGTGTTGGTTTTTCATAACTAGCAGAAATAGCCCAAATATCTCCCGTAAATGGGTTTTTAATTGCATCCGTTATTAATGGATTACCATTTACATCTAAACCTTTAGCAGACCAAGCAAAATCAGAAGATGTTCCACCTTGCAAATAAACCCTATAAACTAGTTGCGTAACAACACCATTTATTCTAACACTTCCAGATGCTGCTCCGTAGCTATCAGGAAATTCTCCTGCATCAAATGTAGAACCTCCGTTCGGATTTGCGTGATTATTATTTACTATGTTATTAGGATTTGATATAGATAAACCAAAGTTTGCATTACCAGATAATTTTGTAGTAGTATATCCTGTACTAGCTAACTCCAATTCTGTAGTAAAAAAAGTACTGCGGAATTTACTTATTACATTATAAGGCAATGGAGTACCAAATGGAACAAATCTATACGAACCTCCTAAACCAGCAAAGTTAATAATAGGATTAAGCACAGGTTGGCTAAATTTAATAACAACATCACCAAAATATGCTCTTGATCCTTTTGGATGTGCAATAGTATCTGCAAATAATACTTCAGCAGTAGTAAATAAGAATACACCACCGTTGAGTTTATTAGCATTTATATTTTCTACATCTATACCAAAAGAAGCTGTTGCACCACTAGTAAACATAGTATTTTTTGGAGCGCCATTACCATTAAGATAAAATCCTAAATTATCATAGCGATTAAAAGGTGCAGCACCCTGTACATTATCAGTTGGAAATGCGCCAGAAGCTAGAGAAGGCTCTGCTCCAAATACCAATCCTGTTGTTTGGAGGGTATTGAAATTAGATCCATCAGCATAATAATCAGCTCTACCATAATTTAAGCCAGTAAACTGCTGATTAGCTAGAGAAACTGTAAATGTAGATATAGGCACATTTGCAGAAAATGTATTATTATTTACTGCATCTAACCTAAACTGTGTTACTACAGGGTTGGTGCTTAAACCAAACCCATAGTTAGAGCTCCCTACATTTGTTTGACGTTGCATTTCTAAAACTGCTTGTGCATAGCTATTACTGTTTGCTACATGCAAAAGAAACATTAGGGCTAAAAGTTTTATACTTTTTTTCATGGTGTTGTTTTTTAATTAAAATCCTAAAATTATTTTTATATTATCCAATAACTACTTCTCCGTTTCTCAATTTGATTCCAAAGTTTGCATTGAAAATATCATCCGTTTGAGTATCAATAAATAAAATACCGTCAACTACGCCATCACTTCCGCTATTAGGGCCTGCACCTAAATTCTCACCTACCTTTATCCATCCTGAAGGTAAGATTGGTCTTGGTGCAATGTCACCTGGGAATTTGAAATCTTTACTTACAATTACTCTATACGAAGTATTAGCACTTACATCAAGGAAACTATACGTTCCATTATTAGCAACTATTGCACTTTGCTCTATTAAACCTGTAGCATCATTAATTAAATACACATTTAATCCTGATGGAATAGCAATTGCACCCGGAGTGTTATCAATTTGATTGTTTAATAATCCAGTCACATCATGCCAAACATTACCACTTATACTAATTGGCTTATAGAACCCTGCATCAATTGTACCATTATCATCTCCTGCAGCTATTACTATATTACTGACAAAACCACTTATAGGATCACTATCATTTGCGTCAGTTGCACTACCACCTGTTACATTCGAGGTTGTAGCTTTATATCCAACTGGTGTCAAAAATTCTACATTATAAATACCTGGTATTAGTTTCTCAAAACTGTATGCCCCAAATCCGTTTGTAGTAGAAGTTGCGCTTGCTCCATCAGGATATGTAAGTCTAACTGTAGCATTTGCAATACCTGCTTCATTTGCATCTTGAATGCCATTACGGTTAACATCATCCCAAACAAAATTACCCAATCTACCTCTACCTGTCAATGCAATATCTAGCGTTAAATTCCCATTGGTATCGTTACCATCAATCGCTATAGCTGGTTCTCCACCTGCAGTTAGCGTTATTGAAGGCGTTCTCACCTCTCCAGGTACCGTAGTAATACTACCATTATTATCATTATCAATATTATTATCAGGGTTGCCACCATTAGTAGCTACTGCTGCATACCCATTAGGAATAACTGCACCTACAATATAACTACCAGGAAAAAGGTTTGTGAAGTTGTAAACACCATTTACAGTTGTAGTGGTTGCTACTGCAGCACCATCTGGCACATTATCATTGTTTAAATCTTCGTACAAATAAATCGTTGTGTTTACACCTGGTTCACTTGCATCTTTTATTCCATTTGCATTTTTATCATACCATACACTATTACCTAAGTTTACTGGTTGGATAGCAGTAACATTTACAAAAGCTGTATCAGCACAACCGAAAGGTATAGGTGCATATACAATTACTCTGTAATTAGTAGTACCAACAGCCGTTGGGGTTACAATAGGGTTTGTACTTGTATTGCTGCTTAAACCCGCTATTGGAGTCCATGTATAGCTAAGTATAGCATTTGGTGTAGCTAAAGGAGCCATACCAGTTGGTGAACCACCTATTGCCACTGAAGATCCTAATAAAATTATTTTGTTTGGACCAGCGTTTGCTACTGGGTTTTTATTTACATTAATAAATACTGTTACTTGGTCAATTTTTGTACAGCCATTTTGGCTTACAGTTAGTTGATAAGTTGTAGTTTCAGTTGGAGAAACCAAAATACTTGACTGTGTAGAACCATTATCGATAGATGTAGGATCACCCGATACAACTATCCAACTGTAAAGAGCACCTGTAGGCCCCGTTCCTACTAGTGTAGTACTAATACCACTACAAATAGCCGTATCTGGACCAGCATTCGCAAATATACCTTGCGTAATTATAATTGATTTTGTATAAGTTGAAATACAACCATTTTTTGTGATGGTCAGTGTAATATCATACTCTCCTGCTAAGGTCCAAGTAGAAGATACATTCACACCTGATGCTGTAGCAGGATTACCATTCATAAAAGTCCAACTATATACCGAACCTGCACCAGCACCTGTTGTTACATTGAATACTGCGGGTTCATTCGCACAACTTTGATTAGGACCAGTGATACCTGAAACAAATGGTACACAATTGTAGAAACCTGCATCAATCGAATTATCCATTTGCCCAGCTGTTAAAACAATATTACTTACTATTCCTCCTACTGGATCGCTATCATTTTCATCTGTAGCACCTGGTGTTGTTACGTTAGCAGTTGATACATTATAACCTGCTGGTGTAGCAAATGCTAAGGCATAAGTACCTGGTGCGAGGTTAGTAAAACTATATAAACCATTTGTACCAGTTGTTGTAGTTGTTGTAGTTCCATTTGGATATGTTAATGTAACGAATACTCCTCCTATTCCAGTTACCAATTCTGTAGGATCTTGAATACCATTTGCATTAACATCATTGAAAACAAAATTACCAATTGAAGCAGTTCCTCTAAAACCGAAGTCGAGGGTTAAGTTGCCATTATTACCATCACCATCTGTTGTTGGCTCGGTAGTAAGTGCTAATGTTATTGCATTACTTCTTACCTCACCTGCAATTGTATTA
>JAYTGY010000267.1:0-1768 GCA_043733065.1 Ferruginibacter sp. | reverse complement strand
GAAATGATGCCTGATGGATACGGTTTTTTGAGAAGTAGCGATTACAATTACTTATCATCTCCTGATGATATTTATGTATCACCATCGCAAATAAAATTGTTTGGTCTTAAAACCGGCGATACCGTTTTTGGAAGTGTAAGACCACCAAAAGAAGGCGAAAAATATTTCGCTTTGCTAAAAGTAAATACGATCAATGGTAAATCGCCTGAGGAAGTAAGAGATAGAGTGCCGTTTGATTATTTAACACCATTGTTTCCTTTTGAAAAATTAAACCTTTGTACAACGGCGGATAATTATAGTACAAGAATAATGGATTTGTTTACTCCAATTGGTAAAGGGCAGCGTGGTTTAATTGTGGCGCAACCAAAAACGGGTAAGACCATGTTGTTGAAAGAATTGGCAAACGCTATTGCAGAAAATCATCCTGAATGTTATTTGATGGTAGTGCTTGTAGATGAGCGCCCAGAGGAAGTTACAGATATGGAACGCAGTGTACGTGCAGAAGTAATTGCATCTACATTTGATGAGCCGGCAGAAAAGCATGTAAAGGTTTCTACCATTGCACTTAACAAAGCAAAACGTTTGGTAGAGTGTGGGCACGATGTAGTTATTTTATTAGATTCTATAACCCGTTTGGCAAGAGCGCACAATACAACTGCACCAAGTAGTGGTAAAGTATTGAGCGGTGGTGTGGAAGCAAATGCCATGCAAAAACCAAAGCAATTTTTTGGTGCTGCACGTAAAATAGAAAATGGTGGATCGCTAACCATTATTGCAACAGCATTGGTAGATACTGGTAGCAAAATGGATGAAGTAATTTTTGAAGAATTTAAAGGTACAGGTAATATGGAATTACAGTTAGAGCGTAAATTATCTAACCGTCGTATTTATCCGGCTATTGATATTGTTTCATCATCTACCCGTAGAGATGATTTATTGTTAGATAAAGATACCTTTAAGCGCATGTGGGTATTGCGTAAGCATATGGCCGATATGAACCCCGAAGAAGCATTGAACACTTTACTTAAAAATATGAAAGGCACAAAAGATAACGCAGAGTTTTTAACGAGTATGAATGGATAAGAAAATGTGCTAATTTGCTAATGAGGCCTTCCAATATTTGGAGGGCTTTTATTTTATAAGCCCTTGTTGAAAATATAGGCGCTTATTTTTTATTTAAATGTTTTGAAATAACAATAAACATATTGTCGGGGTCAAAGGGTTTTTGCATAAAATCGCACATAATACTTTGCTTTACCATATCCCTTATTTCGTTTGTAGAAGATGCTGTTAATGCAACAATAGGAATTGTTGGTTTTTTTAAATGAATAGCACTGGAAGTTTCAAAACCATCCATACCAGGCATTTTTAAATCCATCAATATTAAATCAAAATTATTTTGTTCTGTTAATCGTATTGCTTCAAGCCCACTTTGACTTGTACTTACATTAGCCTTCCATTTATTTAAAAATTGCTTTGCAATAAGTAAGTTTAATTTATTATCATCTACCAATAAAATGTTTGCGCCTTGCAAATCATAGGTATTATTTTTATTGGTGTTTGTTTTTTTTGATAAATTATTTTCTTTAAACACAAGTGTAAAATAAAATTTAGAATCTTCGGCAATTTCGCTTTCTACAAATATATTACTTCCTTGCATATGAAGATTTAAATTATTATTGTCCGAGATAAAAAATAAAGGGTGGATATTCCACCCTTTTATATTATACTTGATTTACGAGAAAAAGGATAATATGGACAAAACTAC
>JAYTGY010000266.1:0-2513 GCA_043733065.1 Ferruginibacter sp. | reverse complement strand
GGTTTTACCAAAACAGATTTTGTGTATGAGCCAGGGCAGTTTGCCATACGTGGTGGTATTATTGATATTTATAGTTTTGGTAATGAAAAGCCCTATCGTATTGAGTTGTTTGGCAATGATGTGGATAGCATTCGCATTTTTGACCCCGAAACACAATTGAGCGAAAGAAAATTATTACAAGTAAATATTATACCTAATGTAGAAACACAATTTGAAACAGGAGAGAAAGTTTCGTTGATAGAATTTTTGCCAGAGAATACAGTGGTGTGGATGGAAGATTGGGATTTTATAAAAGAAAAAATAGAAGATGAAACGGAAGGCGTTGCCATTTTTACGTTTAAAGATATTGATGAAAACAACAATGATTCTTTATTCATAAAAGATTTAAATGCAAAAGATTTTGTGGATGTTGAAACTTTGGAAAGAGAAATTGGGGAAAGGCATATTGTGGAGATTGGAAAAAAAACTTTCTTTGGAAATGCGATTGATGATAGTAGTGTCTCCGCCGATGGGCGGATGTCGAAGCCGGTGCTTTTAGAGAACGAATCCGAAACGAATCAACCCGGCTTCGACAAGCTCAGCCTGACAACTTTTCAATTCGGAACGAAGCCACAACCTTCTTTCAACAGGCAGTTTGATTTGCTGATTAATAATTTGCAAGAGTTCGAAAAAAAAGATTACAACATTTTCATTTTTGCAGATAATCCAAAACAGCTTGAAAGGCTGCATACAATTTTTACAGATCTTAAAGCAGAAATACAAGTTACCCCAATTCCATTTTCTATACACGAAGGTTTTATAGATGATGATTTAAAATTGGTTTGCTACACCGACCATCAGGTTTTTCAACGCTACCATAAGTATAAAGTAAAACAAGCTTTTAGTAAAAACAAAGCCCTCACGTTAAAAACATTGCGTGAGCTACAACCAGGAGATTATGTTAGCCATATAGACCATGGAGTAGGCGTGTACAGTGGTTTGCAGAAGATAGACGCCAGTGGGAAAATGCAAGAAGCCGTACGCATACAATACAAAGACGGCGATTTGTTATATGTAAATATTTCAAGCCTACACAAAATAAGTAAGTACAGTGGCAAAGAAGGCAGCATACCTAAAATGAATAAATTGGGTAGCGATGTGTGGGCAAAACTAAAAGACAAAACAAAACGCCAAGTAAAAGATATTGCTACCGACCTTATAAAATTATATGCTCAGCGAAAAAGTTTAGAAGGGTTTGCACATAGTCCGGACAATTATATGCAAACAGAATTGGAAGCTAGTTTTATATATGAAGATACGCCCGACCAAGCCAAGGCAAGCGAAGATGTAAAACGAGATATGGAAAAACCACAACCAATGGACAGGTTGGTGTGTGGCGATGTAGGTTTTGGTAAAACAGAAATTGCCATACGTGCAGCATTTAAAACTGTGTGCGATGGCAAACAAGCTGCCATACTAGTGCCAACAACTATCTTGGCTTATCAGCATTACAAAACAATCAGTGAAAGGTTAAAAGATTTTCCTGTAACGGTAGATTTTATAAATCGTTTTAAAACGGCTAAGCAGAAAAAAGAAACTCTTGCAAAATTAAAAGAAGGAAAAATTGATATCATAATTGGTACGCATGGTTTACTGGGTAAAGATGTAGGCTTTAAAAATCTCGGCATTATGATTATTGATGAAGAGCAAAAATTTGGCGTAGCCGCAAAAGAAAAACTAAAGACATTAAGAACTACTGTTGATTCTCTAACATTGACTGCAACGCCCATTCCACGTACGTTACAGTTCAGCCTCATGGGTGCTCGAGATTTAAGTATTATAAACACACCGCCACCCAATAGGCAACCCATACAAACAGAAGTTGCCGTATTTAATGAAGATGCCATAAGAGATATTATTTATTACGAAGTAGAAAGAGGAGGGCAAGTTTTTTTTATACACAACCGAGTAAAAGATTTGGCAAACATGAAGGGTTTGATACAAGGTTTGTGTCCAGATGTAAGCATAGCCTTTGCACATGGGCAAATGGATGGCGATCAATTAGAAGATACCATTTTGGATTTTATGGATAAAAAATATGATGTGCTCGTGTGTACAAATATTGTAGAAAGTGGTGTGGATATTCCAAACGTAAATACGATTATCGTAAACAATGCGCATCAATTTGGCTTGAGCGATTTGCATCAACTGAGGGGAAGGGTAGGGCGCAGCAATAAAAAAGCATTCTGTTATTTGTTGGCTCCACCCATGAGTACATTGCCTACTGACAGTAGAAAAAGATTGAGTACATTAGAACAATACAGCGACCTTGGAAGCGGCTTTCAGATTGCGATGCGTGACCTTGACATACGTGGCGCAGGTAATATGCTTGGTGGCGAGCAAAGTGGTTTTATAGCAGAAATAGGTTTTGAAATGTATCAAAAAATATTAGACGAAGCTGTAAAAGAATTAAAGCGAAATGAGTTTAGAGATTTGTTTAAAGAAGAGATACAACAGCAAGATGACTTTGTAAA